>NZ_JBHWIE010000004.1:0-127417 GCF_042732085.1 Actinosynnema sp. NPDC059797 | reverse complement strand
TCGGCCGGGGGCTGCTCGGCCGGGGGCTGCTCGGCCGGGGGCTGCTCGGCCGGGGGCTGCTCGGCCGGGGGCTGCTCGGCCGGGGGCTGCTCGGCCGGGGGCTGCTCGGCGGCCTTGGTCGCGCTATCACCGCAGCTCAGCATGCTCGCGGTTGGCGTTCGGGGTGGCGGTCGTCCTGCTTTCGGTAGGAAGGGTCGGGCGGCCGTAGGTACGGTGCGACGTGTGTCTGCTCACTCTCGCCACCATCACCACGCGCGGACCCAGGACGGGATCGACTGGTCGTCCCGGCTGGCCTTCTTCCGACAGGTTGACGAGCTCGACGCCGAGGCTCGCCGCGTAGTCGCGCGCAGGCTCGTCCGTCCCCTGCCCGACCGCCCGACCGTGCTCGACATCGGGTGCGGCACGGGCGGGATGGCGGTGGCGCTCGTCGAAGCGCTGTCCGCACGCGGTGGCGGGACGCTGGTGCTCGTCGACGGGACGCCCGAGATGCTGGACGCCGCCACGAGCGCCGCGCGTTCGGCCGCCACCTATGAGGGCGACGCCGCCACGGCCGCGGTGAAGGTGCGGCCGGTGCTGGCCGACCTGGCGGGCGAGCGCCCGGTCGACTTCGCGGGACCCGCGCAACTGGTGTGGGCTTCGAACGTCGTGCATCACCTCCCTGATCAGCGTGCGGCGGTGGCCGGGTTGGTCGAGGCCGTCGCTCCCGGCGGTTGGTTGGCGTTGGCCGAAGGTGGTTTGGAAGCCAAGTTCCTCCCCTGGGACCTGGGTGTCGGCGAGCCCGGCTTGTCGGCCCGGCTGGCCGGCGCCCGTGCTCACTGGTTCACGTTGATGCGCGAGAACATCGAAGGCTCGGTCCGGCTGACCGGCGGCTGGAACACCGTGCTGGCGGACCTCGGCATGCTCGACGTCACCGCGTTCAGCTACCTCGTCGACCACCCGGCACCGCCCAAGCAGGCCGTGCGCGACTGGGCGGTGAACCAGCTCAAGTGGCACAGCGAGGTCGCCGGCGACTTGTTGCACCCCTCGGACCGGGACACCGTCCGCCGCCTCCTCGACCCGCAGGACCCCGCCTACCTGGGCCTGCGCGACGACGTCTTCCTGCTCACGGCCCACACCGTCTACCTGGGGCGTAAGCCGTGACCGACGCCGAGCCCGACTCCTGCGCCCGCTGCGCGCGGACGCGGGGATCGGTCCCCGACCCGGCCGAGCTGCTGGCCTGGGTCCGCCAGCGGGAACGGGGAACTGACCAGTGGCTGTGCCACGGGTGCGCCCGGATCCACGTCAGGGACATCGAGGGCAAGCTGCCCGCGGACTACTGGCTGTAGAACGCGACGCCACGGAGGCCGGGCGGCAGGGCGCCACAGCGCTATGACGTGGGGCGATGGGCGGTAGAGCGGCAGGCGGCAAGATTTCCGGCGTCTCGGTGTGGGTGAGGCAGCGAGCCCGATCAATTGGGCTCGAATGGATTGGGTTGGCTGGGGTCACCTCCTCGAAGGATGGAGTGGTCGGTCCTGCTGGCGGGACAGGCGCGGATCGGCAGGGTGGGGCCAGGGCTGCGGCGAGGCTGGGGGGCAGGGAGCGGTGCTCGTCAGCGGTGCTCGTCAGTGGAGCAGTGCTCTGAGGGTGCGCAGGGTTGCTCTTGGTGCCGCGCTGCCCCGTTTGCTGCCCGCCGCCAGTTCCGCTTCCAGGCCCGCGACCGTGCACAGGCCCGAGCGCACGGCGGTGGCCAGCAGGTGGTGCCGGCGGAGGGCGTGCGGCTCGTGGCGTGCGGCGTCCAGCACGGCCCTGGTCGGCTCGGCCAGGCGCAGGCCGTTGTGGAGCACGGTGCCGGGTGGGCGCGTGGTGCGTTCCAGCAGGAGCTGCGGTGTGCACGCTCGGCGGCGGGTCGCGGGTTGGAGCAGGTGGATCACCGGTGCGCCGGGCAGGTCGGGGAGGCCCTGGGCGCGCAGCGCGTCCACGCCCGTCACCACGGCCTCCGGGCCCGCGTAGGCCAGGGCCGCGCGCAGGCGCTGCTCACGGGACGGCGGTGCGGCGCTGAGCAGCAGCACGCCCGGCAGGATGCGCTGCCACGGCCCGCCGGGGCGGCACTTCAGGTCGATGACGTGCCCCGGCACGCCGGTGGCTTCGAGGTCCGCGGTCTTGATCACGTCGGTGGTCATGGCTCGATCTTCGGCCAGGGCCGGGGGAGGAGCCAGTGGGGTTTTGTGATCTGTGGACAACTCGGGGAGCTGTGGACAACTCAGTCCGCGAAGCCCGGTTGCCAGCGGGACACGATGGCCCTGGCCTGCACTTTCGCGTCGAGCTGGCACAGGATGCCGGTCGCGCCGAGCGTGACCCTGTGGATAAGCAGGTACTGCGGCGGGAGGTTCAGGGACCTGCCGGTCTGCATGTCCGGGCTGCGGAGGTCGCCTACGCGCTCCGCCTGTTGCTGGAGCCAGCGACGGGTGAAGTGGAAGGTCTCCACGCGCAGCGGCTCCACGAACGGCGCCAGGTAGTTGAGCACGTCCTCGGCGTGCAGCTCGGTCCCCGGCCGGATGAACCGCTCCGACCGCAGCAGCTCCTCCAGGTCCGCCGACCGCCCCTCCAGCGCCAGCCTGGTCATCACGCCCAGCGGTTTGGGCAGGCCGTCGGGCAGGCGGGCCACGGCGCCGAAGTCCAGCACCCGCAGCCGGCCGTCCGCGCCCAGCATGAAGTTGCCGGGGTGCGGGTCGGCGTGCAGCAGTCCGGACCGGCTCGGCGCGGAGAAGTGGAACTCCGACAGCAGCTGCCCGGACAGGTCGCGCTCCTCCCGGGACCCCTCGCGGATGATCTTGGACAGCGGTGTCCCGTCGGTCCACTCGGTGACCATCACCTTGGGCGAGCTCGCCACCACCCGGGGCACGAGCACGCGCTCGTCGTCCGCGAACGCCTTGGCGAACACCCGCTGGCTGCCCGCCTCGGTCCGGTAGTCCAGCTCCTCCAGGTACCGGTCGCGCAGCTCCTCCAGCAGCGGCTTCACCTCGGTGCCCGGCATCATGGCCTGGATCACCCGGCTGAACCGCAGCAACTGCTTCAGGTCGGCGGCCAGCGCCTCGTCCGCGCCCGGGTACTGCACCTTCACCGCCACGTCGCGGCCGTCGTGCCACACCGCGCGGTGCACCTGCCCGATGCTGGCGGAGGCGGCCGGGTCGTCGTCGAACGACCGGAACCGCTTGGCCCACCCCGAGCCCAGCTGCTCGGCCAGCACCCGGTGCACGGTGCGCGACGGCATCGGCGGCGCGGCGGTCTGGAGCTTGGTCAGCGCCTCGCGGTAGGGCTCGGCCAGCTCGTCCGGCACGGCGGCCTCGAACACGCTCAGGGCCTGGCCGAACTTCATCGCGCCGCCCTTGAGCTGCCCGAGCACCGCGAACAGCTGCTCCGCGGTCTTGGCCGACACCTCGGCGCTGACCTCGTCCGAGCTGCGGCCTGCCAGTCGCTTGCCCCAGCCGCCGACCACCCGTCCGGCCACCCCGAGCGGCAGGCTGGCCAGCTTGGCGGTGCGCTGCACGGCCTTGCGCGGGATATCGCTCACCCGGTGATTCTCCCCCCGTCCGGTCGCGTCGTCGCGGCGGCTCGTGCTTCTCACCACAAAACCTACACAGCTCCGCCCACCGCCGGTCGTGCGGCGGAACGGCACTCGCAGCGCGGGTGCACCGGCGCGATCCGGTGCTCGACTACCCCGGCGAACGCGTCGACCTCCAGGGTCGCGTCCCAGGTCGGGGGCCTGGTGCGCACCTCGCGGTCGTGGTCGAGCGCGAGCAGCGCCTGCCCGACCGCGACCCCGGCGGTGGCGGTGACCGTGGCCAGGTCGGCGTGCTGCGGCCGGTCCACGAGCTGCGCGGCGATCATCGGCCAGGCCCGGTCCAGCTCCGAGCTGTGCAGGTCGGCGCACCGCAGGCAGCTGCTGCGACCGGGCACGACCAGCGGGCCCACCACGCCGAGGCCCTCGCGGACCCGCACGGCCAGGTGCGCGGTGCGCGACCGGACCAGCTCGTGCAGCAGCTCCGGCGCGGGCACCAGGGCGTCCGCCAGCACCACCAGGTCCGCGTCGCGCGGGGCCGACCGCACCGCCGGGCACGCCCGCAGCACCGCGTCCGCCGCCGCCTCTGCGCGAGGCCTGCCGACGTCCTCCTCCAGGTAACCCGAACCGGTGTCCTCGGGGCCGACGCGCCCTCGCGCGTTCACCCGTACGTGTCCCACCCCGGCGGCCGCGAGGAGGGACGCGACGGCGACCGCCAACCTCCCCTCGCCGTGCACGACGACCGACCGCGCGGCGCGGGTGGCGGGCAGGTGGGGCGCGGGGCGGCGGGTGCGCAGCGCCCGGCACGTCGCCTCGGCGACCAGCCGGGCGTGGGGGACGGGCACGGCCTCCTCGACCAGCCCGGCGTGCGCCAGGCCGCGCAGGACGCCGAGCAGCTCGACGGCCTGGTCACCGTGGTGGGCGAGCCGTTGGCGCAGCTCGCGCAGGGTGTGCTGGCCGGTGAGGCCGAGCAGGAGGGCCGCCATGGGCGCGGGCACGTCCTCGACGAGCACCGCGTGGCGGGGGTCGGTGCCGATCTGCACCACGTCGTCCCGGCGGCGCAGCAGTGGCAACCCGGGCAGGACCCTGGGCCGGTTGGGTAGCTCCACACCGGCAGCATGCTGTCGAACCGGGGAACCGCAAAACGCCTGTCCACAGGCCCGCGAGTTGTCCACAGGCGGCACGGTGGAGCTTGACGGGCGGCCGGGGCCGTGGGACCCGGCCGCCCGGGGGGTCGATCAGACCTTGGCCTTGCCGAGGATCCGGGTCACCGTGGTCCCGCAGACCGGGCACTTGCCCTTGGCCATCCTGCGGTTGTTGCTCTCGTGCACCTCGCCCGTGAAATCGCGCTTCTCACGGCACTTGACGCAGTAGCCGTTGTAGGTCTCGGCCACGGCTTCCTCCCTTGTTCGCAAGAGTGCGGGGCGATCTGCGCCACACTCGGGGCTGCGCAGCACGCTACCTCCGGGAACGCCGGCCCGCTGCACGCCGCGTCGAACGTGTCCAGCCGCCTTTCGGGGGAACTTGATCGTCCGGGTATCCACAGGCCGCCGCTTGGCCGCCGCGAATTGTCGGCCTCTGCCCTTACCGTGAACGCCATGCCCGAACCGCAGGTGGAGGTACGGCGCAGCGCTCGGCGCCGTCGCATGGTGAGCGCGTACCGCGAGGGGGACACCGTCGTCGTCCTGCTGCCGGCCCGCATGACGAAGAGCGAGGAGAAGCACTGGGTGGCGGAGATGCTCAGCCGCCTCCAGCGGAGCGAGACGCGCAGGCGGTCGCCCACGCGCACCTCCGACGCGGCGCTGCTGCAGCGGTGCGAAGAGCTGTCCGACCGCTACCTGGGCGGCGTGCGGCCGAGCAGCGTGCGGTGGGTGCCGCCGATGCGCACCAGGTGGGCGTCCTGCACTCCGAGCGAGGGGACGATCCGGATCAGCGAGCGCCTGCGCGACGTGCCCGCGTGGGTGCTCGACTACGTGCTGGTGCACGAGCTGGCGCACCTGAGCGTGCCCGGCCACGGCAAGGACTTCTGGCAGCTCGTGCACAGGTACCCGAAGACGGAGCGGGCCGTCGGGTACCTGGAGGGGCTCTCGGCCGCGGCCGGTCTGGGCATCACCGAGGAGGACTGACCGCGAGCGCTCGACGCGAAGGGCCCCGGGTTCACCACCCGGGGCCCTTCGCTGTGCGCCTACAAACCGCGGACGTCGGTCTCAGCGGTCCCGAACGTTGAACTCAACGGTCCTGAACGCATGACTCGCGGGTCCTGAACGCATGACTCGCGGGTCCTGAACGCATGACTCGCGCGTCCTGAACGCATGACTCGCGGGTTCTGGGCGTACGACTCGCGTGACTTGAGCGTACGACTCGCGGTGTCTGAGTGGAGGACACGTGGTGTCTGGGTGGAGGACACGCGGGGGAGGGGGTTAGGCGTCGGGGTCCTTGTTCTTGTCGTCCAGGGTGCGCTGGAGTTCGGCGATCGGGTCCTCCAGGGCCTTGCGGGTCTGGCCGAACCGCTCGGCGAACTCCAGCGGGTCGTCCAGGTCCTCGGCCGTGGGCACCAGGTCCGGGTGGTCCCACACGCTTTCGCGCTGCTCGGCGCCGTACTGGTCGCCCAGCAGCTTCCACAGGGCCGCGGCCGAGCGGTGGCGGCGGGGGCGCAGCTCCAGGCCCACCAGGGTGGCGAAGGTCTGCTCGGCCGGGCCGCCCGACGCGCGTCGGCGGCGCAGGGTCTCGCGCAGCGCCTCCGCACCCGGCAGCCGCTCGCCCACGGCCTCGTTCACCACCACGTCCACCCAGCCCTCGACCAGGGCCAACAGGGTCTCCAGGCGGGTCAGCGCGGCCTTCTGCTCGGGCGTGGTCTGGGGTTCGAGCATCCCCGACTTCATCGCTTCCTCGATGCTCGCCGGGTTGCTCGGGTCGATCTGGCCGGCCAGCTGCTCCAGCGCCGAGGTGTCGACCGCGATGCCGCGCGCGAACTCCTCCACGGTGTCCAGCAGCCGCTGCCGCAGCCACGGCACGTGGCTGAACAGCCGCTGGTGGGCGGCCTCGCGGGCGGCCAGGAACACCAGCACCTCGCTGGCCGGCCGCTCCAGGCCCTCGGTGAACTTCTCGATGTTGGCGGGCAGCAGCGCGGCCGTGCCCTCGGGGCCCAGGGGCAGCCCGACCTCGGACGAGGTCAGCACCTCCGAGCCGAGCTGCGCCAGCGCGCCGCCGAGCTGCGAGCCGAACGCCATGCCGCCCATCTGCCCGAGCATGGACAGCAGGGGGCCGGCGGCCTCCTTGGCCTCGGCCGGCATCGCCTCCACCCACGCGCCCGACACCCGCCGCGCCACCGGGTCGCACAGCCGCTGCCACGTCGGCAGGGTCCGCTCCACCCACTCCCGCGCGCTCCAGCCCTCGGCCTTGCGCGCGCCGGCGGGCAGCGCGGTCACCGGGTCGAGCCACATCTCGGCCAGGTGCACCGCGTCGGCCACCGCGCTGTTCTGGTCCGGCCCGAAACCGGTGGTGGGCGCGCCCTTGCCGGCGAGCTGCTGGAGGGCGATCTGCTTGGCGAGGTCGTAGTTGACCGGCCCGGACGACGTGCCCGCGTTGCTGAACATCGCGCCGAGCTGGCTCAACATCGCGCCGAGCTGGTTGAAGTCGAAGGGGTTCGCGCCCCCTTGGTCCTCCGGCTTGCGGCCGCGGTCGTCGGGGTCCTGCGAGCTGAACCCGAAGGGCAGGTCACTCATGCCACCACGGTACGCGGGACGGGGGTCGGGCGCGGGACCGGTTCGCCCGCGGCGTGACCCGGTGGTCGTAGGCTGGGGGCGTGAGCGAAGGCACCGCCGTGGACCACGCACCGGCCCCCCTCCCGCCCGCGCCGCGCCGCGGCCTGACCAGGCGGACGTGGACCCTCGTGGTCAGCCTGCTCGTCGTCCTGGTCCTCGGCCTGCTCGGCGGGTTCGCGAGGGTGCCCTACGTGGCGCTGGGCCCCGGCCCGACCTACGACACGCTGGGCCAGGTCAACGGCGGTGACGTGGTGGTCATCGAGGGTCAGGAGACCTTCCCGACCGCCGGCAACCTCACCATGACCACGGTCTCGCTCACCGACGACGTCTCGCTGTTCGGCGCCCTGGGCCTGTGGGTCAGCGGCCGGTACGCGCTCGCGCCGCGCGAGGAGTTCTACCGGCCCGGCGAGTCGCAGGAGGACGTGCGCAACCAGAACGTCAAGGCGTTCCAGGACTCGCAGAGCAGCGCCGAGGTCGCCGCCCTGCGCTACCTCGACTACCCGCTGAAGGTCGTCGCCGCCGAGATCACCGAGGGCACCGCCGCCGACCAGGTGCTGGAGCCCAACGACCGGCTGCTGGCGGTCAACGGCAGGCAGGTCGCCACGGCCGACGACGTGCGGCCCGCGCTGGAGGGCACCAAGCCCGGCGACCGGATCGGGTTGACCTTCGAGCACGAGGGCGAGCGCAAGACCGCCGAGGTCACCCTGGGCAGCGCCGAGGGCCGCGACACCGGCTTCCTGGGCGTGCTGCCGCTCGACCGCGCCGACGTGCCGTTCGACATCAAGATCAGCCTGAGCGACGTCGGCGGCCCGTCCGCGGGCCTGCTGTTCGCCCTGGCCATCGTCGACAAGCTCACCCCCGGCGAGCTGAACGGCGGCAAGCCCGTCGCGGGCACCGGCGAGATCAACGAGAAGGGCGAGGTCGGCCGGATCGGCGGCATCGCCTTCAAGATGGTCGCCGCGCGCGAGGCCGGCGCCACCGTCTTCCTGGTGCCCGCCGGCAACTGCGACGAGGCCAAGCAGCAGACGCCCGAGGGCCTGCGGCTGGTCAAGGTGCAGACCCTGGACGACGCCGTGCGCTCCCTGGAGAGCCTGAGCGAGGGCGGCGACGCCCCCACCTGCTGACGCCCCACCCGCTGCCGGCCCCACCCGCTGCCGGCCCCACCTGCGACGCACCGACCGCGCGCGGTTGCGGACCGGCGCGGTCGGTCACGCGGAGTGGTCAGGGCTTGAGCGTCTCCAGCAGCGCGTGCGTGAGGTTGGGCGCCAGCTCGGGGTGCGCCACGACCTCCTCGGGCACCTCCGCCGTGCCGCGCAGCCGCAGCACGCACGCCGCAGAGCCGTCCCGCAGCACCGCCGCCACCAGCCGCGCCTCGCGCCGCTCGGGGTGCTCGGCGGCGAACTTGCGGGCCCCGGCGTCGTCGAGGTCGCCCGCCTCCAGCTCGGCCTCGGCCTCCGGCGGCAGCACCACGATCTCCTGGGCCAGCGCGCACCCGCGCACGACCTCGGGCCACACGATCCCGGCCAGCGCCCGGTCCAGCTCGCCGTCGGGCAGGGAGTCCTGCGCGATCGGGGTCAGCGGCGACGCCTGCGGGTCGAGCTGACCGGCCAGCTCGGGCTGCTGGGCCAGCAGCTCGGCGGTCGGGACCAGGGCGAACAGCTGGGTCGGCTGGTTCCACCCGGCGGTGGACACGAACTCCTCGACCTCGCGGGCGACGGCGGGCAGCACCACGGCGGGCTTCTCATCGGCTGACACGCCCGCCATGGTCGCACCCACCCGAAACGGCGGACCGAACGGGGAACCCCGGGGGCCCTCCGTAGAGTTGGACAGAACGTACGAACGCCACTACCGCGATCCAGGAGCGTGCCCCGTGGCCACACGGCCCCCGGTCGGACTGCCCAGGCTGTCCCGTCGCAGCCGGATTCTGCTCATCGTCGGTGCGGTGGTCCTGGTCGGTCTCATCACCGGTTCCAGACTGCTCGGCACCTACGTCAACTGGCTCTGGTTCGGCGAGGTCGGCTTCCGCAGCGTCTACGGCACGGTGCTCGCGACCCGGTTCGGGTTGTTCCTCGCCGTGGGCCTGCTGGTGGGCGGCCTCGTCGCGATCAACCTCATCCTCGCCTACCGGAGCAGGCCGGTGTTCGTGCCGGTCACCGGGCCGGACGACCCGGTGGCGCGCTACCGGGCGGTCGTCACCCGCCGGATGCGGCTGTTCGCCATCGGCCTGCCCGCCCTGGTCGGCCTCGTCGCCGGCGGTTCGGCGCAGGCGGACTGGCAGCAGCTCCAGCTGTTCCTGAACAGCACCGAGTTCGGGGTGACCGACCCCGAGTTCGGGCACGACATCGGGTTCTACGCCTTCGAGCTGCCGTTCTACACCTGGTTGCTGTCGTGGCTGTTCATCGCCACCGCCGTGTCGTTCATCGGCGCCGTGGTCGCGCACTACCTGTTCGGGGGCATCCGGCTGGCCGGTCGCGGCGGGCAGCTGTCCGGGCCCGCGCGCACCCACCTGGCCATCGTCGCGGGCGTGTTCGTGCTGCTCAAGGCGGTCGCGTACTTCCTCGACCGGTACCAGCTGCTGTTCTCCGACCGGAACCCCCGGTTCCTGGGCGCGAGCTACACCGACCTGAACGCGGTGCTGCCGGCCAAGCTGATCCTGCTGTTCATCGCGGTCTTCTGCGCCGTGGCGTTCTTCGCGGGCGCGGTGCTGCGCAACCTCCAGCTGCCCGCCATCGCGACCGTGCTGCTGGTGCTGTCCAGCGTCCTGGTCGGCGCCGCCTGGCCCGCCGTGCTGGAGCAGTTCTCGGTCCGGCCGAACGCCATCGAGAAGGAAGCCGAGTCGATCAGCCGCAACATCGCGGCGACGAAGCAGGCGTACGGGCTGACCGAGGACAAGGTCGAGACCGAGTCGTACGCGGGCAAGCAGAACATCTCGCTGGACGAGCTGCGCAACGACCAGGCGACGGTCGGCAACGTCCGGCTGCTCGACCCGGCGGTCATCTCCCAGACGTTCACGCAGTTCCAGCAGCTGCGGCCGTTCTACTCGTTCCCGGAGAAGCTCGACGTCGACCGGTACAAAGTGGACGACCAGCTCCAGGACTACATCGTGGCGGTCCGCGAGCTGAACACCGGCGGCATCCCGCAGGCCCAGCGCGACTGGATCAACCAGCACCTGATCTACACGCACGGCAACGGCATGGTGTTCGCCGAGGCCAGCAAGGTCAACTCGGCCGTGGACGAGGGCGGCAACGGCGGCTACCCGGTGTTCGAGGTGGCCGAGGTCGGCCAGGACGGGCAGGTCAAGCCCGGCCCGTTCGGCGTGGAGCAGCCGCGGACCTACTTCGGCGAGATGGGCCGGCCCGGCGACTACGCCATCGTCGGCGGCCGGGGCGAGGGCGCGCCCGGCGAGTACGACACCGACGGCTCGTCCTACACCTACGACGGCAAGGGCGGCGTCCGCATCGGCGGCCTGCTCAACAAGCTGGTCTTCGCCGCGGCCTACGGCGAGCGGAACATCCTGTTCAACTCGGCCATCGGCGACGACTCGCGGATCATCTTCAACCGGAACCCGCGCGACCGCGTCGAGGACGTGGCGCCGTGGCTGACCGTGGACGGCGACCCGTACCCGGCCGTGGTCGACGGCCGCATCACCTGGATCGTCGACGGCTACACCACGCTCGACAACTACCCCTACGCGCGGCGCACCGCGCTGAGCGACGCCACCAGGGACACGCTGCCGGGCGTCGCGCAGCAGCCGAACCGGCAGATCAGCTACATCCGGAACTCGGTCAAGGCCACTGTGGACGCCTACGACGGCACGGTGAGCCTGTACGCGATGGACGAGCGCGACCCGGTGCTGAAGGCGTGGCAGGGCGTGTTCCCGGGCACGGTGAAGCCGGCCGGCGACATGTCGCCGTCGCTGCGCGAGCACCTGCGCTACCCGGAGGACCTGTTCAAGGTCCAGCGCGAGATCCTGGCCCGGTACCACGTGGACAACCCGCGGGACTTCTACTCGGGCGTCTCGTTCTGGGCGGTGCCGTCCGACCCGACCATCGACAACGCCACCACGGTCGAGGCCCAGCAGCAGCAGAGCAGCCAGCAGCGCGACCAGCAGCCGCCGTTCTACGTGCTGGCGGGCGACCCGACCGGCGACCCGAACAAGGTCAGCTTCCAGTTGACCAGCGCGCTGGTGCGGGAGAACCGCGAGTTCATGGCGTCGTACGTCACGGTCAGGTCCGACCCGGACAACTACGGCAAGTTCAGCGTGCTCACGCTGAACAACGAGGCCAAGGGCCCGCAGCAGATCCAGACGCAGTTCCTGACCTCGGGCGAGGTCAGCACCGAGCTGAACCTGCTGACCCAGCGGCAGACCGACGTCGTCTACGGCAACCTGCTCACGCTCCCGGTGGGCGGCGGCCTGCTCTACGTCGAGCCGATCTACATCGAGCGGAACAGCCAGAACACCCAGTTCCCGCAGCTCTACAAGGTGCTGGTCAGCTTCGGCGACAAGGTGGGCTACGCCTCGACGCTGAGCGAGGCCCTGGAGAAGGTGCTCACCGGCGCCTCCACCCAGGTGCCCGGCCAGGACAACAACAACCAGCCGCCGACGAACAACCCGTCGACCACGCCCACCGCGCCGCCGAACACGGGCGACGGGCAGTCGCCGGACGTCCAGCAGGCGGTCCGGGACATGCAGTCGGCGCTGTCGCAGATCAGGGCGGCGCAGGCCAGCGGTGACTTCGCGGCGCTGGGCAATGCCTACAAGGCGCTGGACGACGCCATGAAGCGGTTCGACTCGGCCAACGCCTCCGCGACGCAGGCGCCGCCCTCGTCGTCGGCGGTGCAGCCGTCGCCGACGCCGACCGGCTGACCTGCGGCGATCGCTGAGGCAGTACCTGGATCGGGTGGCCCCGGACACACCGGGGCCACCCGATTTGCATCTCACGGCAACCCGCGCGTAGAGTAAGCATTACCGACGCGGGGTGGAGCAGCTCGGTAGCTCGCTGGGCTCATAACCCAGAGGTCGCAGGTTCAAATCCTGTCCCCGCTACAAAGTTGGGGAAGTCCCGTCTGCGGATAGCGCAGACGGGACTTTTTCGCATTTGCACCGGGGGTCCGACCCCGGGCCCCGGGCAGGGCGGCTCCGCCCCCTGCACCCCGGGGCGGGGGCGGGGGTGGGTGGGTGGGAAAAGACCTCGGGGGTTTCGGGCAAGCGGGGTCGGGGCCCGTACGGCATGCCTGAGCTGCGGGAACGCGTTTTTGGTACCCCCCTGAAAATGGGGTCGCGAGGGTGTGTATAGTTGTACTTGTCAACGCGGGGTGGAGCAGCTCGGTAGCTCGCTGGGCTCATAACCCAGAGGTCGCAGGTTCAAATCCTGTCCCCGCTACTGCGCGACAGGCCCCCTCTCTCCGGAGAGGGGGCCTCTTGCGTTTTCAGGACATGTTCTCGGCCCAGTACTGCGCGCAGGTCAACGAGCAGACCCGGCCCTCGCCGCTGACCGTGCGGTGCCGGCGGATCTGCTTGCCGCACACCATGCACTCGTCCTTGCCCGCCTGCTCCGGGATGGTGCCGCTCGCCCACGCGCGGGCGTTGCGCACGACCTTGGTCCCCGTTGTCCACTTGATGCCCACAGCTGACCTCCCAGGAATACGAACACCCCTGGTAATGGTCTCACCACCGGCCGTGTTTGACAGTTCGAAGGGCCGACATCACCGAGTTGTGCTATCGGGGGTGGTGAGATGTGGCGGCGCGTGGCTGCGGGCGGTGATGGCGGCTGCCGTTAGGGTGAACGCAATAGTGCGGTTTCGGTGGGGTGCAAGGGATTCCGGTTCGCGTGGACAACTCCGGTCAAGCGGCTGAACGCGTGGTGGGTCCCGGGGCGGCGGTTACGGAGAGGTGCTTCTCGTTGCTCCGCTTGGCCCAACTCCGCTAGCCCGTGATCAGCCACAGTGGACGGAACGGCTGACCATTGTGGACACCGGCCGCACGGCGTGGCACCGTGGGTGGTGTGTCGGACCTGAATGCGACGGCGGCGGCCCTGCTCGGGCTGCTGCACGACGGACCCAAGACCGGTGGCCAGCTCGTGGCTGAGGCCGGGGAGCGCTTCGGTGCGTTCTTCAGCGTCACCCGCAGCCAGGTCTACCGCGAGCTGCCCGCGCTGGCGGACGCCGGCCTGCTCCGCCTCGGCAAGCAGGGACCGCGCTCCAGCCAGCAGTACGTCCTCACGGCGGCGGGCAAGAAGGCGTTCAAGAACTGGTTGCTCTCCGAGCCCGGTCCGGACCACCTGCGCAGCCCGTTGATCCTGCGCCTGGTGCACGCCGGCTCGCTGACGCCCAAGCAGCGGCAGGGCCTGATCGACTCGGCGCGCGCCACCTACGGCGCCGAGCAGGACGCCGCGCGGGCCGCCGTCAAGACCGCCGAGGACGCCTACTCGAAGGCGGTCGCCGAGTTCGGCCTGGCCCACGCCAAGGCCGTGCTCAAGCTGCTCGACGCCATCCCGCACGGCTGAGGTGCGCCAATCCGGTCGCGCTCCGCGACCGGTCCTGGCGTAATCTTCTGCCGTGAACCCCGACGTCGAAGCAGACATCAAGGACCTCTCCGCCACGCTCGCGAGCATCGAGGCGGTGATGGACCTCGATTCGCTGCGCGCGCAGGTCGCCGAGCTGGAGCAGGAGGCGGCCCGCCCCGACCTGTGGGACGACCAGGAGAAGGCGCAGCGCGTCAACAGCCAGCTCTCGCACAAGCAGGGTGAGCTGCGCCGGGTCACCGGGCTGCGCGACCGGCTGGACGACCTCGGCGTGCTCTACGAGCTGGCCGAGGACGAGGGCGACGAGGGCAGCATCGCCGAGGCCGACGGCGAGCGCGCGAAGCTCCGCGAGGAGATCTCGTCGCTGGAGGTCCGCACCCTGCTGTCCGGCGAGTACGACGAGCGCAACGCGCTGGTCACCATCCGCGCCGAGGCGGGCGGCGTCGACGCGGCGGACTTCGCCGAGATGCTCCTGCGCATGTACTCGCGGTGGGCGGAGCGCCACGGCTACGGCGTGGACGTGTTCGACACCTCCTACGCGGAGGAGGCGGGCATCAAGTCCGCCACGTTCCGGGTCACCGCCCCCTACGCCTACGGCACGCTGAGCGTCGAGCAGGGCACGCACCGCCTCGTGCGCATCTCGCCGTTCGACAACCAGGGGCGCCGGCAGACGTCGTTCGCGGGCGTCGAGGTGGTGCCCGTGGTCGAGCAGTCCGACCACGTCGACATCGACGAGAAGGAGCTGCGGGTCGACGTCTACCGCTCGTCCGGCCCCGGCGGCCAGGGCGTGAACACGACCGACTCGGCGGTCCGCATCACCCACCTCCCGACCGGCATCGTGGTCTCCTGCCAGAACGAGCGGTCGCAGCTGCAGAACAAGGCCACCGCCATGGCCGTGCTCCAGGCGAAGCTGCTGGAGCGGCAGCGGCAGGAGGAGCAGGCGAAGATGGACGCCCTCAAGGACACCGGGTCCAGCTGGGGCAACCAGATGCGCTCCTACGTGCTGCACCCCTACCAGATGGTCAAGGACCTGCGCACCGAGCACGAGGTCGGCAACCCGTCCGCGGTGCTCGACGGCGAGATCGACGACTTCCTGGAGGCCGGCATCCGCTGGCGCAAGCAGCACCAGTCCTGATCGGTCAAGCCCCCGTCCGGCAGTGCTGCAAATGGGCGAGACGGGGGCTTTACCCCGCCGGTGAGTAGACTCGCGCCTCGTGATTCGCCTCGAACACGTGTCCAAGGTCTACAAGACCTCCTCGCGCCCCGCGCTCGACAACGTCTCCGTCGAGATCGCCAAGGGTGAGTTCGTGTTCCTCATCGGGCCGTCCGGGTCCGGCAAGTCCACGTTCCTGCGCCTGCTGCTGCGCGAAGAGGTGCCCAGCAAGGGCCGCGTGTACGTGTCGAACTTCGACGTCGCCAAGATGTCCCGGCGCCGCGTCCCCCGCCTGCGCCAGTCGATCGGCTGCGTGTTCCAGGACTTCCGGCTGCTGACCGCCAAGACCGTCGCGGAGAACGTCGCGTTCGCGCTGGAGGTCATCGGCAAGCCGCGCAACACCATCGTCAAGGTGGTGCCCGAGGTGCTCCAGCTGGTCGGCCTGGACGGCAAGGCCGACCGGATGCCGCACGAGCTGTCGGGTGGCGAGCAGCAGCGGGTGGCCATCGCCCGCGCGTTCGTCAACCGGCCCCTGGTGCTGCTCGCCGACGAGCCGACGGGGAACCTGGACCCCGACACGAGCCAGGACATCATGCTGCTGCTGGAGCGGATCAACCGCACCGGCACGACGGTGCTGATGGCCACCCACGACCACTCGATCGTCGACTCGATGCGCCGCCGCGTGGTCGAACTGGACAACGGCCGCATCATCCGCGACGACGCGCGGGGCGTTTACGGCGTGGGCCGCTGAACACCCCCTCCGAACCCCGACCCTGAGGAACGCTCCCCCGATGCGTACCAGCTTCGTGTTCAGCGAGGTCGTCACCGGCCTTCGCCGGAACGTCACGATGACCATCGCGATGGTGCTGACGACCGCGATCTCGCTCTTCCTGTTCGGCGTCGGCCTGCTGGTCGTCAACATGGTCGGCAAGATGCAGGACGACTACCTGGGCCAGCTCGAAGTGGCCGTCATGCTGACCAACGACATCAGCTCGAACGACAAGGACTGCACGCAGGAGCCGTGCCGGGGCCTGCGCACCGACCTGGAGACCATGTCGGGGGTCGACACGGTCGTCTTCGAGAACCGCGAGAAGGGCTACGAGCGGTTCCAGAAGATCTTCGAGGCCCAGCCCGAGCTGGTGAAGCTGGCCCGGCCGGAGGCCATCCCGGCCATGTTCCGGGTCAAGCTGGAGGACCCCGAGCGGTCCGACGTGATCGTGCAGGAGTTCAGCGGCAAGGCGGGCGTGAAGAACGTCGACGACCAGAGCCAGGACCTCGACCGGCTGTTCGGCTTCCTCAACGGCGTGCGCGACGCCGCCCTGGCCCTGGCGCTGCTCCAGGCCGCCGCGGCCCTGCTGCTGATCTCGAACACCATCCAGGTGTCGGCGTTCACCAGGCGCACGGAGGTCGGCATCATGCGGCTGGTGGGCGCGACCCGCTGGTACACGCAGCTGCCGTTCCTCATCGAGGCGGTGGTCGCCGGCGTGATCGGCGCCATCGCGGCGATCGGCCTGCTCGTGGTGACCAAGGTGTTCCTGCTCAACCGGGTGCTGGGCGAGCTGTTCTCGTCCAACATCATCCCCGAGGTGAGCATGGTCGAGATCCTCTTCCTGTCACCCGTCCTGGTGGGTGTGGCGATCCTGATCTCGGCGTTGACCGGGTACGTCACGCTCCGCCTCTACGTGCGCCTATAACCGCTGGCGCAGTCACGTAAGGTTGCGGTCATGGTCAAGGAGCGCGGTCAGAAGGTGATCGCGTCGAACCGCAAGGCTCGGCACGACTACACCATCCTCGACACCTACGAAGCGGGCATCGTGCTGGTGGGCACCGAGGTGAAGAGCCTGCGGATGGGCAGGGCGTCCCTTGTGGACGCCTTCGGCCAGGTCGACGACGGCGAGATCTGGCTGCACGCGCTGCACATCCCCGAGTACGTGGCGGGCACCTGGACCAACCACGAGGTGCGGCGCAAGCGGAAGCTGCTGCTGCACAAGAGCGAGATCGAGCGGCTGATCGGCAAGACCAAGGAGAGCGGCCTGTCGCTGGTCCCGCTCCAGATGTACTTCAAGGACGGGTACGTCAAGGTCGAGCTGGCGCTCGCGCGCGGCAAGAAGTCCTACGACAAGCGCCAGGACCTGGCCAAGCGGGACGCGCAGCGGGAGATCCAGCGGGCGCACGGGCGGGCGTTGAAGGGCCGGTACTGAAACCGGCCCCTCACGGTCCGCGGCGGAGCGGTTACGCCAGGTTGAGGTAGGCCAGCACGGCCCGGACCCGGCGGTGCTCGGAGGCGCCGGGCTCCAGGCCGAGCTTGGCGAAGATGTTGCCCACGTGCTTCTCGACCGCGCCGTCCGACACGACCAGCGACGCGGCGATGGCGCTGTTGGACAGGCCCTGCGCCATCAGGCCCAGCACCTCCCGCTCGCGCTGGGTGAGCGCGTCGACCGGGTTGCGCCTGGCCCGCACCATCAGCTGCATCATGACCTCGTGGTCGATGCTGGTGCCGCCGGCGGCGACCCGGCGCACCGCGGCCACGAACTCGGCCACGTCGGCCACCCGCTCCTTGAGCAGGTAGCCGACGCCGGTCGAGCCGCCCGCGAGCAGCTCGACGGCGTACCGCTCCTCCACGTACTGCGAGAGCACCAGCACCGGCAGGTCCGGCACCCGCTTGCGCGCCTCGATGGCCGCCCGCAGGCCCTCGTCGGTGAACGTCGGGGGCATCCGCACGTCCACCACGGCCAGGTCGGGCCGGTGCTCCTCGATCGCGGCGAGCAGCGCGTCGCCGTCCTCCACGGCCGCGACGGTCTCGATGCCCTCGTCGGCCAGCAGGCGCTGCACGCCCACCCTGAGCAGCACCGAGTCCTCGGCGATCACCACGCGCACGGCAACTCCGCCCGGATCACAGTCGGCCCACCGACGGGGCTCAGCACGACCACCACGCCGTCGATCGTCGCAGCCCGGTCCGCCAGGCCCGCGAGCCCACCCCCCGGACGGGCCTCCGCGCCGCCGCGCCCGTCGTCCACGACCTCCACGACCACGGAGTTCTCCGTGCGGGTCACGCTCACGTGCGCCGCGGTCGCCCCGGAGTGCTTGGCGAGGTTCGTCAGCGCCTCGGCGACGGTGAAGTAGGCGGTGCTCTCCACGGCCGTCGGCGGGCGCGGCTCGACGTCCACCTCGACCGTGACCGGGACCGGGCACCGGGCGGCCAGCGACGACAGCGCCGCGTCCAGGCCCCGGTCGCCCAGCACCGACGGGTAGATGCCGCGGGCCAGGTCGCGCAGCTCGGAGATGGCCAGCTTGGCGTCGGCGTGGGCCTCGGCGATCAGCTCGCGGGCCGACTCGGGGTCGGTGTCCAGCTTGCCGCGCGCCCGGCCCAGGCCCATGGCGACCGCCACCAGCCGCTGCTGCGCGCCGTCGTGCAGGTCGCGCTCGATGCGCCTGCGCTCGGCCTCGGCCGCCTCCACGCCCCGGGCCCGGCTGGCGGACAGCCGCTCGGCCTCGGCCGACAGCAGGCTCGTCCGCGTCGGGCCGAGCACCGCCTTGGCGAGCGCGGCGTGGCCCTTGCCCATGAGCTTGACCAGGCGGGCGGCGACCAGGGCGGCCAGCACGCCGAGCACGCTGACCGGGATGGCCTTGGCGAAGGTGTCGATCGCCCAGACGTCGCCCCAGGGCAGCAGCACCTCCCAGGTGGCGGACAGCCAGTGCTGGTAGAAGGGCAGCAGGACCATGGCCGCGACCGAGGTCCACAGGACCAGGGTGATCGTGAACTCGGCCACGCCCAGCGGCAGCATGAGCAGCCAGTAGCCGAGGTCGCGCCACGTCGCCGGGTCCTTGGTGATCGACTTGGCGCGGTCCAGGAGGCCGGTGGCGGGCAGCGGGCGGTGCGGGTTGGGGATGTCCACCCCCAGGGCGGCGCGCAGCAGCGCCCGCTCGCCGGACGCCGCCGTGCGCGCCAGGACGAGGGTCAGCACGCCCAGCGGCAGGCCGACCCAGATCAGCAGCGTGCTGACGCTGATCGCGGCCAGCGGGACCAGCAGGCAGAACCAGAACAGGCCGGTCGCCAGGTTGAGCAGGAGGTAACCGCTGGTCCGGACCACGTCCGGGTCGGTCCGCGTCGTCATGTTCCCCACTTTCACCGCCGATGTACCCGACCAGCATCGCCGGACCGGGTGACATCGGGCCATCAGGTGCGCCGGACAACAGCAGGTGGGGACAGCCCTACCGCCTCGTGGGCGGTAATGGGAATGAACGGCGGGCGGCGGGGCGTTATGATGTGCGCAGACCCAAGACCAGGGGGTGAACGGTTTCGACTTTGTGCGTTGATTCAAGGGAAGCGTGCCGGTGCAGGCGAGAGACCACCGCAAGCGTCATCGCAAACCAATAAGCGCCGAGTCTAACGACCAGCGCGCGTTCGCCCTCGCCGCCTGAGGCTAGGAGCGACGCTGTCGGCCCGGAGGAGCCTCCGCTCCGGTCGCCGGCATCAGCTAGGAGGCTCACCGCCGTCCCCGGCCACGGGGAACGGTCGGGACACCCACAGTGGCTGGGCCCGTCACGGCGACTTGTCCGCGTGATCGTCGGGGTCGAGTAGAGGCTTAGCGGACTGCGCACGGAGAAGCCTTGATGAGGCGGCAGAGGACCCGGGTTCGATTCCCGGCACCTCCACCGGTAGCGGAGCGGCCCCCTTCCTCGCGGGAGGGGGCCGCTCCCGTTCCTCCACCCCCGGTGCCGAACCCCCGTGGGCACATGCCGAAGTCCCGTGCGGCCACCGACCGCCCACCCGGCCCTAGGGTCCGGGCATCGGATTTCGAGTGGATCTTCAGGGGGATGGTGCGGTGGACCTCCGACTGCAGGGCAGGACCGCGTTGGTCACGGGTTCCTCGGCGGGCATCGGGTACGCGATCGCCGAGGGCTTCGCGCGCGAGGGGGCGAAGGTCGTCCTCAACGGCCGGGACGGGGAGCGGCTCGCCCGGGCCGCCGAGCGGCTGGTCGCCGCGGTGCCCGGGGCCGAGGTGGTCGAGGTCGTCGCGGACGTCGGCACGGCGGAGGGCTCCGACGCCGTCATCGAGGCCGTGCCGGACGTCGACGTGCTGGTCAACAACGTGTCCTCGTTCGAGCTGCGGCCGTTCCGGGAGATCTCCGACGAGGAGTGGCTGCGGTACTTCCAGACCAACGTCCTGAGCGGGGTGCGGCTGTCCCGGCACCACCTGGACCGGATGATCTCGCGGAACCGGGGGCGCGTCATCTTCATCAGCAGCGACGCCGCCGTCGACATGGCCGTGGAGATGCTCCACTACTCGGTCACCAAGACCGCGACGCTGGCGTTGGCGCGCGGGCTGGCGGAGCTGACCAAGGGCACCGCCGTCACGGTCAACACGGTGCTGCCCGGACCGACCGTCACCGAGGGCGTCGCCGAGATGCTGGACGGCGCGTCGGCCCGGAGCGGGCTGTCCCGCGACCAGCTCGAGGCCCAGTTCTTCCAGGACAACCGCCCCACGTCGCTGATCCAGCGGTTCGCCACGCCCGACGAGGTCGCCAACCTGGTCCTCTTCCTGGCCAGCCCGTTGGCGGCGATCACCAACGGCGCGGCCGTGCGGGCCGAGGGCGGTGTGGTGCGCTCGGTGCTCTGACCGGCGGGTTCCCGGGGCCCGCGCGGGCCCCGGGAGCGCCAGGTGTCAGACCAGGTCCTCGGCGAGGACCCGGGCGATGTTGCGCTCGGCCAGGGCCGTGATGGTGACGAACGGGTTCACGCCCAGCGAGCCGGGCACCAGGGCGCCGTCGGTGACGTACAGCCGGCGGTAGCCGTGGACGCGGCCGAACGCGTCGGTCGCCCGGCCCAGCACCGCGCCGCCCAGCGGGTGGTAGCAGAAGTCGGCGGCGAACGGCTGGTTGTTGGCGAACACGTCGTAGCGGTAGGTCGTGCCGTTGGCGTCGTTGATGTCGTCGAGCAGCCCGCGCGCGGCGGCCACGGAGGGTTCGGCCTGCGCGGCGGTCCACTGCAGCTCGGCGCGGTCCAGCGCGTGGTTGAACGTGAAGCGGCCCCGGTTGGGGTTCTTGGTGATGGCCAGGTACAGGCTCACGTAGGTCTCGACGCCCGCGGGCACGGGGGCGATCTCGGCGATCACGTCGCGCGCGGGGTCCTCGATCGCGAGCACGGGGATGGACGACTGCTTGAAGCCGGTCGGGTGCAGCAGGTGGTTGTTGCGGGCGGCCATCACGTTGCCGTTGGGCCCCCAGCCCTCGCCGACCTCGTCGCTGAGGTCCGGCAGGTCGCCGGTCTCGCGGGCGCGCAGCAGCAGCTCCGTCGACCCGAGGCTGCCCGCGCCCAGGAACAGGTGGTCGCACGTCAGGTGCTTCTCGGCGACCAGTTCGCCGTCGGGGGTGATCTGGCGGACCGCCAGCGCGTACCCGGTGGCGGTGGGCTGGATCCGCGTCACCCGGTGCAGCGGCGCGATGGTGACGTTGCCGGTGGCCGTCGCCTGCGCCAGGTACCCCTTGTCCAGGGAGAACTTGCCGTGGTTGTTGCCGTAGAGCACCTCGGTGGCCAGCGCGGACCTGGGCACCTCGCCGCGCTCCTCGCGGGCCATGTAGTCGAACGAGTAGACGTTCGGCAGGAACCTGGTGCCGTACCCGGCGCGGCCGGCGAGGGTCCGCGACAGCCTGGCGTACCGGTAGTACTCGCTGCCCTCGAAGTACGCGCCGGGGATGGCGTTGACCCGCAGCATCCGCTGGGCCAGCGGGAACCACCGCCCGTACATCTCCGCGGCGTCCACGCCGGGCAGCACCTGCTCGAAGTACGCCCGGTCGGGGACCACGGCCATGCCGCCGTTGACCAGGGAGCCGCCGCCGACGCCCCGGCCGACGTAGACGCCCATGTCGGGGAAGTTCACCCGGTCCAGGACGCCCGCCCAGCGCGGGATCGGCCGGTTGGCCAGGTCGAGGAAGAGGATGCCGTTGACCGGCGCCTCGGTGCGGTCCTTGAACCACATCGAGCGCCGGTCCGGGTTGATCATGTCGCAGTGGACGTCGCCGTCCGGGCCGGGCGTCGTCCACGCCTGGCCCATCTCCAGCACCAGGGTGCGGACGCCCGCCTCGCCCAGCCGCAACGCCGAGACGGCCGCGCCGTACCCGCTGCCGACGACGATCGCGGGGACGTGGCCGTCGGACGCGGCGGCGCGGCCGGTGGTCAGGGCGGCGGTGGTGAGCGCGGTTAAACCGAAGAAGCTACGACGGGAAAGATCCTTCATGTTCCGGGAGGCTAAGCCGGCGGCCGTCGAGGTACCTCTCGATCAAGTCGGCCACCAGCCCCGGCTGCTCGAACGCGACGGCGTGCGTGGCGTCCAGGCGCACCACCTCGACGTTGTCCGGCAGCGTCGCGAGGTCGCGTTCGAGCCCCCGCCGGTACGGCTCGAACAGCGCCTGACCTGCCATCGGCCGCGTCGCCACGGCGAGCAGCACCGGGCAGCGGACCTCCCGGAACACCTCGAAGCAGTCCAGCCCCTCCAGGGCCTCCTGCAGCTCCGGCTCCCCGTAGGCGCGGAACGCCTCGCGCAGCTCGTCGATCTCCGCCAGCGGCGCCGGGTCGAGGTAGCGCCGGACCTGCGTCGGCACGCCGTGCCCGTCGATGTCGATCACCGCCGGGCACTCGGGGTGCCGCCGCCCCCACAGCGCGGCGACCATGCCGCCCATCGACATGCCGACCACGGCCGGGTTGTCCGCCGCGTGCGGCTCGATCCGGTCGAGCACCGACTCCCAGTCCCACGGGCCGCGCAGCTCCAGGGGCACGACCTCGTGCCGGCCCGTCATCGCCTCGACCACCGGCGCCCAGTCCGCGGGCGATCCACCCGCACCGTGCAGCGCTAACACCCTCATGCGTTCAACCTCGCCATCACCGAGGCGACGGTCACGCCGCCGCCGTCCGGGTCCTTGGTCAACTTGCCGCGTCGCACCAGGTCGTGGACGCCCTGCTTGGTGACGCCGAGCATCGCGCCGGCCACCGAGTACGAGACCGCTTGCGCCGCCGGGTGACCCATCCGCCGGGCGACGACCCGCCCGAGCGGGGTCCGCCACCAGTCGGCGGGCGGGTCGAACGGCGCGTCGCCGGGGTAGAGCGCGCCGACGAGCCGCGCGATGG
The DNA here is from genome assembly GCF_042732085.1 of Actinosynnema sp. NPDC059797. Lineage (NCBI taxonomy): Bacteria > Bacillati > Actinomycetota > Actinomycetes > Pseudonocardiales > Pseudonocardiaceae > Actinosynnema > Actinosynnema sp. NPDC059797. Next base: position 104,313 of record NZ_JBHWIE010000004.1, on the reverse strand, counting down.
CGTACCGGGCGTCCACCTCGTCCTCGCCCAGGAGGGTCGCGGCCATCCGCTCGGCCACCGCGTCGACGCGGTCGGGCAGGTCGCCGACGTCGTCGAAGAGGATCTCCAGCGGGTCCAGCAGCCGGGTTCGGATGACGGTGGCGATCTGGTCGGCGAGCACGGCGCACCTCCTTGACGACCATCGTCAAGTACTTGACGCCTGCCGTCAAGTGGTCAGCGGCGGGCGGGCGGGGCGGTCATCGGGTCCTCCGGCCACCGGTGCTTCGGGTACCGGCCCCGCAGCTCGGCCCTGACCCGCGGGTATCCGGTCCGCCAGAAGGACGCGAGGTCGCCGGTCACCGCGGTCGGCCGCCCGGCCGGGGACAGCAGGTGCAGCACCACCGGCACCCGGCCGCCGGCCAGGCGCGGCGTGTCGGTCCAGCCGAACACCTCCTGCACCTTCACCGGCAGCACCGGCTCGGGCCCCGAGTAGTCGACGCGGACCCGCGAGCCGGACGGCACCTCCAGCCGGTCGGGCGCCAGCTCGTCGAAGCGCGCCGCCGCGGGCCACGGCAGCAGCCGCCGCACCACCTGCTCGCCGCTGATCCGCTGGAGGTCCGACTTCCGGCGCGCGTCACCGAGGTCCACGACCCCCAGCAGCGCCTCGTCGTCCACCGCGGGCCACGGGTCGCCCAGCACGCGGTGCAGGAACGCCATCCGCTCGCGCGTGCGCACGCCGTCCGCGTCCCAGCGCAGCAGGCCGACGCCCTCGGCGCGCAGGCCCTCCAGCAGCGCCCGCCGCGCCGCGCCGGGGTCGCGCAGCGGCTTGGTGGACAGCGGGATCGCGCCCAGCCTGCGCACCCGGTTCGCCACCACGTCGCCGTCCCACCGCACGTCGTCCTCCTCGACGACCAGGGCGGGCGCGGCGGCCAGGGCCAGCTCCTCGTCGGCGCGCGCGGCCAGCCGGACCCGCCCGTGCGCGCGGCCGGGCTCCCGGTCGGCCACCGCGACGGCCAGCCACTCGGCGTCGGCCAGGCCGCTGCCCGGCGGCAGCTCCACCGCGGTGCCGCCGGCCATCAGGTAGACCGGCGAGCCGGGGGCGCGCCTGCGCGCCAACCGCTCGGGGTGCGCCAGGGCCACGACGAGCGCCGGGTCGCCGCCGTGGGGGGACCGGTCGGTTCCGCGCGCGGGTGCGGCGCGGTGGCCGGCCGAGGTGCCGCCGTGGGAGGTCCGGGCGCCGCCGCGCGCGGGTGCGGTGCTCGTGCCGCTCGTGCCCCTGTGCGCGGGTGCGGTGCGGTCGGGGTGGTCGCCGCTCGTGCCACCGGCCGGGTCCGGCGCCCGGTCGTCGCCGCCCACCAGCGCGGCCAGTCTGCGCACCTCGCGCGGGTCGGCGTCGCGCACGTCCAGCTCCACCCCGGACGACGCGCGGTCGTCGTCCAGCAGCGCCACCACCCGCGCCGCCGTGCGCGCGCCCACGGCCTCCGCGCCGTCCAGCAGCGCCCGCGCCAGCCGCGGGTGCAGGCCAAGGTCGGCCATCCGCCTGCCCCGGTCCGTCGCGCCCCGCCCGTCCAGCGCGCCCAGGGCCCGCAGCACCGACCGGCCCGCGTCCAGCGCGCCCGGCGGCGGTGCGTCCCACCAGCCCAGGCCCTCCCCGTCGGGCACGCCCCAGCACGCCAGCTCCAGCGCCAACCGGGTCAGGTCGGCGGTGCGGATCTCGGGTTCCGGGTAGCGGGGCAGGGTGCCGTGCTCGTGCGCGGGCCAGCAGCGGTAGACCCGGCCCGGCGCCTCGCGACCCGCCCGGCCCGCCCGCTGGTCGGCCACCGCCGCGCTGACCCGCACCGTGGCCAGGCCCGCCAGGCCGCGCCGGTGGTCCACCCGCGGCACCCGCGCCAGCCCCGAGTCCACCACCGCCCGCACCCCCGGCACGGTCAGGCTCGACTCGGCGATCGCGGTGGCCAGCACCACGCGGCGGCGGGCGCCGGGGCGCAGCGCCGCGTCCTGGGCGGACGCGGCCAGCCTGCCGTGCAGCGGGAGCACGTCCACGTCGTCGCCCAGCAGCGCCGCGCACCGCCGGATCTCCGCCACGCCGGGCAGGAACGCCAGCACGCCGCCGTCCACTTCGGACAGCGCCCGGTGGATCGCGCGGGCCGCGGTCGCCTCGACGCGCTCGCCGCGCGCGGGCGGCACGTGGGCCAGGTCCACCGGGAACGTCCGCGCCCCCACCCGCAGCACGGGCGCGTCGCCCAGCAGCTCCGCGAGCCGGTCGGCGGCGACCGTGGCCGAGGTCGCCAGCAGCCTCAGGTCGGGCCGCAGCCCGGCCCGCGCGTCGAGCAGCAGCGCCAGCAGCAGGTCCGCGTCCAGGTGCCGCTCGTGGCACTCGTCCAGCAGCACCGTGCCCACGCCCGCCAGCTCCGGGTCGTGCTGGAGCCGCCGCACCAGCAGACCCGAGGTCACCACCTCGACCCGCGTGTCCTTCGAGGTCCGGCGGTCGCCGCGCACCGAGTAGCCGACGGTCCGCCCGACCGGCTCGCCCAGCAGGCTCGCCATCCGCGCGGCGGCGGCGCGGGCGGCCAGCCGGCGGGGCTCGGCGACCACCACGCGGCCCTCCAGGGCGAGCGGCACCAGCGTCGTCTTGCCCGTGCCGGGCGGCGCGACCAGCACCAGCGAGCCGTGGTCGGCCAGCGCGCCGGCGATGTCCCCGAGCAGCGGGCGGATGGGCAGGTCGGGCAGCTCCACGGGACCGAGTGTGCCAATGTGGACCCATGGGGAAATGGGGAGTCCTCGGGGCCGCGCTGACCTTGGCGCGCGCGGCGGTGACGGTGAAGGTGTGGCGCGAGGTCGAGCGGCTGCCCCGCGAGGGGGTCCACGACGGCCCGGTGACGGTCGTCGTGCCCGCCCGGGACGAGGAGCGGACCATCGACCGCTGCCTCGCCGGGCTGCGGGCGCAGGACTACCCGGACCTGCGGATCGTCGTGGTCGACGACGCCTCGACCGACCGCACCGCCGAGGTCGTGCGGCGGCACGCGGCCGAGGACCCGCGCGTGCGGCTGGTCACCGGCTCCGGCCCGCCGTCCGGGTGGGCGGGCAAGGTGCACGCGCTGCACCTGGGCAGCGCCGACGTCGACACCGACTGGCTGCTGTACGTGGACGCCGACACCGAGGCCGCGCCGGACCTGGTCGGCAGGCTGCTCGCGGGCGCCCGCCGCTGGGACGTCGACCTGGTGTCCACCTCCGGCCGCGGCACCCGGCCCGGCCCCGGCTGGTGGCTGTTGCTGCCGCCCACCAACCAGCTGTTGTTCGAGACGACCACGGTCGACGGGCGGCGCGGCATGGCGCTGGCCGTGGGCCACTGCGTCCTGGTGCGGCGCGAGGCCTGCGAGCGGGCGGGCGGCTGGGCCGCGATCGCCGGGTCCCGCGCGGACGACGTGGGCTTCGCCACCCTGGTCCGCGACGCCGGCGGCCGCACCCGGTACGCCGACGGCGCCGACTCGCTGACCACCTCGGGCCTGGACTCGTTCGGCGACACGTGGAGGTCGATGCGCAAGAGCATGGTCGCCGGCACCGACGTCTACTCGAAGGGCCCGGCCACCGCGTTCCTCGGGCTGGCCGCGATGGGCGTGGCGCACGTCGCGTACGGCGCGGTGCCGCTGGTGGCGACCCTGCGCGGGTCCAGGGCGGGCCTGGTGACGTGGCTGGCGCAGTCGCTGGCGCTGTACGCGTTCCTGCGCCGCACCGGGCAGCCGCGGGTCGCGGCGGTGCTCGGGCCGGTGGCCCCGGTGGTGTTCGGCGTGCTGTCGCTGGAGGCGGCGTGGCACGCGCTGCGCGGCACCGCCCGGTGGAAGGGGCGGGAGCTGCGTGGTTGACCCGCTGCGCGACCCCGACGACCCGGAGCTGCTGGACCCGTACCGGGCCCGCGAGCTGGCCGGGCTGGTGGAGGCCGCCCGGCTCGCCTCCGGCGCGGTGCGGTACGGCAAGGTCGGCCGGGTGGGCGCGGCCCAGGTCGTGGTGAACCGGGACGACCCGCTGCCCGGCGGCAACCACGCGTGCGCGGTGTACGGGTCGTCGGCCGAGGTCGCGGGCACGCTGATGCGGTTGGAGCGGACCTTCGCCGACGTGGGCCGGGCCGAGGCGGTGCTCTACGCGTCGCCGACCACCGTGGCCGAGATCGAGGGCATCGCCGACGACACCGGGTGGCACGCGGTGGAGGAGGCGCTGGCCGTCGTGCACCGGGGCCCGACGACCCGGTCGCCCTCGGTGCGGCCCGCGCGGGACGTGGACCTGCCCGGCATCACCGAGCTGCTGGCCGACGACCTGGGCGTGGACGGGCCGAGGCTGCTGCGGCACCTCGGGCAGCGGCTGGACGACCCGCGCTGCCTGTTCGTGGTGGTCGACGACGGCGACCGGCTCGGCGGGTTCGCCTCCGGGTTCGGCGAGCGGGGGGTCGGCCTGGTCGAGCACGTGGTGGTGCGGCCGGCCCGGCGGCGGCGCGGGCTCGGTGGCGCGCTGGTCGCGACCGCGGTGGCAGAGCTGCGGGACGCGGGATCGCTGCTGGTGGCGGCCCACGTGGCCGAGGGCGGCGCGGGGGAGCGGTTCGCGGAGGCGTGCGGGTTCGAGGTCTGCTACCCGGTGACCGCCTATGCGCGGAGGGTGGACGAGCTCCTCGATTGAGTATTTAGTTGCCGCAGCGCATATCCTTAGCAGGGCTAAAGGACGTCGTACTCGGCCTGCCGAGGGAACCGGAGGGGGAGCGCTGTGCGGGGGAGTGCCAAGGAAGCCGAGGTAAAGCTGCCGAGCGAGGTGTGGGTCCTCGTGGCGGCGAGCTTCATCATCGCCCTCGGGTTCGGCATCGTCGCGCCGGTCCTGCCCGCCTTCGCCAAGAGCTTCGACGTCGGCACGTTCGCCGTGTCCGTGGTGATCAGCGCGTTCGCCCTGGTCAGGCTCGTGTTCGCGCCGCTGAGCGGCCGGCTGGTCGACCGGTTCGGCGAGCCGCGCGTCTACATCGTCGGCATCCTCATCGTGGCCCTCGGCACCGGCGCGTGCGGCTTCGTCGGCTCGTACTGGCAGCTGCTGGTGTTCCGCTCGTTCGCGGGCGTCGGCTCGACCATGTTCACCGTCGCCGCGGTCGGCCTGCTGATCCGCATCACGCCGGCGCCCCTGCGCGGCCGGGCGTCCGGGCTGTGGGCCACCGGGTTCCTGCTCGGCAACATCGGCGGCCCCATCGTCGGCGCCGCCCTGGTCGAGATCTCGATCGAGGCCCCGTTCGTCGCCTACGCCGCCGCGCTCGTGGTCGCCGCCTTCGTCGTCTGGTGGTTCCTGCGCCGCTCCACCCTCGCCTCCCTGGACCGGTCCGCCGACCAGGAGACGCTGACCGTGCGCGCGGCCGCGCGGCTGCCCGCCTACCGCGCCACGCTGGCCTCCGGGTTCACCAACGGCTGGGCGGTGTTCGGCGTGCGGATGTCGCTGGTGCCGCTGTTCGTGGTGGAGGCGCTGCGCAGCACGCCCGCCGTGGCCGGCATCTCCCTGTCGGTGTTCGCCGCGGGCAACGCCGCCACGCTGATGGTGTCCGGCAAGCTGTCCGACAGCACCGGGCGCAAGCCCGTGGCCATCGCCGGGCTCGTGGTGTCCGCGATCGGCACCGTCGGCCTGGGCCTGAGCCCCAACGTGACCGTGTTCATGGTCGCCTCGCTGGTCGCCGGCGCCGGCGCCGGGCTGCTCAACCCGCCGCAGAACGCCGTGGTGGCCGACGTCATCGGCGAGAAGGCCAAGGGCGGACCGGTGCTCGCCGCGTTCCAGATGGCCGCCGACCTCGGCGCGATCGTCGGCCCGCTGCTCGCCGGCGTGCTCGTCGACGCCTTCTCCTACCAGGCCGCGTTCACCCTGACGGGTGCGATGCTCGCCCTCTCGCTGGTGTTCTGGTTCGCCGCGCCCGAGACCTTGCCGAAGAAGGCGGAGGCGCACGTCGCGACCACGGTGGCCGGTGAGTGCGGGCGGCTCGACGAGGGGCCCGAGGTGCCCACCGGCGAGCGCCTGGCCGGTCGCCCGCGTCAGCCGGAGGCATGAGCACTCAGGTTCCGCTCAGCATCCCTCGGTAGCCTGCGGGCGCAGCGGACCGGGAAGGACGGGCTGACAAGTGGGTGGCGCGGAGCGCAACGCTCGGAAGAAGAAGCAGGCGCAGCAGGCGGCGCAGGTCGTGGCGGCGGCGCGATCCGGAGGCGGTGACCGCAACAAGGTCGTCCTCGGCATCGCCGTCGTGGCGGTGCTGGCGCTGGTCGTCATCGGCGGTGTCATCTGGACCGCCCAGAGCAAGGACGACGACCAGGCCCTGACCCCGCCCGCGGGCATCACCGGCATCTCCGCCCCGGTCGAGCGCGACGGCGCCGTCGTGGTCGTGGGCGAAGAGGGCGCCAAGGCCACGATCGACCTGTACGAGGACTTCCTCTGCCCGGCGTGCCGCAACTTCAAGGAGATCTACGGCGCGCAGATCAAGAGCGAGGTCGAGGCGGGCAACCTGCGCGTCCGGTACCACGCGCTGCCGTTCCTCATCCGGTACTCCGACCCCGAGGGCTACTCGCGGGACTCGTCCAACGCGGCGCTGTGCGCGGCCGACCAGGGCAAGTTCTGGGAGTACCACGAGACGCTGTTCGCCCGGCAGCCCGACGAGGGCGGGCCCGGCTACACCAAGGAAGAGCTGGTGAAGCTCGGCACGGACCTCGGCATCACCGGTGACGCGTTCAAGCAGTGCGTCGACGGCGGGACCCACGAGGCCGAGGCCCAGTCCGGGCTCGACGAGCTGCGCGCCGGCGGCCAGTTCAAGGGCACGCCGACCGTGATGAAGGACGGCCAGGTCATCGACTTCGGCGACGAGAACTGGCTGACCAACCTGGTCAGGTGAGCCCGGCCACCGGCGGCGGTCCCCCGTCCCACCGGACCAGCCGCCGGGCCTTGCCGGTCTCCGCGCGGGGCACCGCGCCGACCGGCACGACCACGACGCGGCACGTGACGCCGAGGCGCTCCCGGAGCGCGGAGGTGAGGTCGGGCGCCACGTCGTGCCCGCTCTCGACCACCACGCGCAGCTCGGGCCGCCCGGCGTCCCGCCGGTCCTCCACGACCAGGTAGTGCGGACCCACCCGGGCGTCCGCCAGGACCACCGCCTCGACCTCGGTGGGGAACACGTTGACGCCGCGCACCACGAGCATGTCGTCCCGCCGCCCCAACAGCTTGCTCATGCGCCGGAGCGTCCGGGGGGCGCCCGGGACCGGAGGCGCGAGCGAGGCGACGTCGCCGGTGCGGTAGCGCAGCAACGGCATCCCGGTCTTGGTCACCGTGGTGAACACCAGCTCGCCCGGCGTGCCGTCCGGCACCGGCCGACCGCCCTCGTCCACCGCCTCCACCAGGAAGTGGTCCTCGGCGACGTTGAGCATGCGGTCGGAGTCCAACGACTCGCACGCCACCCCGGGACCGATGACCTCGGAGAGCCCGTAGATGTCCAGCGCCCGGACGCCCAACAGCTCCTCGACCTGCCGGCGCATCCCCTCGGTCCACGGCTCGGCGCCGAACAGCCCCACCCGGAACGGCGAGCCCACGCCGGCGGCCCTCAGCGCCTCCCCGAGGTGGATCGCGTAAGAAGGCGTGCAACACAACACGTCCGGCTCGAGGTCGGCGATGAGGCGCACCTGGCGCTCGGTCATGCCGCCCGACAGGGGAACCACGGTGGCCCCCAACCGCATCCCGCCGTGGTGCACGCCCAAGCCGCCGGTGAACAACCCGTAGCCGTAGGCGTTGTGGACGAGGCTGCCGCGGGTGACCCCGGCCCCACCGAGCGCGCGGGCCATCACCCGAGCCCAGACGTCCACGTCCTGCGCGGTGTAGGGGACGAGGGTCGGCCTCCCGCCCGTCCCGGAGGACCCGTGGACGCACACGACGCGGTCGTCGACCTGGAAACCGAACGGGTAGTGGTCCCACAGGTCCTGCTTGGTCACGAACGGCAGCGCCGGCAGGTCGTCAACCGGACGTCCCGGGCCCGCGCGACACCGACGTCCCGCAGCCGCTCGGCCTGGACCCCGCCCGCGTCGAGCAGGAGGGTGAGGAGCCGGCGCAACCGGCGTTCCTGGAGGGCGCGCCGTGCGGTGGGCGACATGCCCTCGGCCTCGGGCTCGACGAGCGGTACGGGACCCATGCACCCCGGTCTAGCAGGCCGGATGCGGAAGGGGTACCCCCGATTTCGTCGGAACGGGGGTGGTGATGTACGGTATTGCCACACGAGAACGGCGGGGGAACCGGCCGGGAACGTGGGGAGTACGGGGCTGTGGCGCAGCTGGTAGCGCATCACACTGGCAGTGTGAGGGTCAGGGGTTCGAGTCCCCTCAGCTCCACAAGTGAACATGGTATGAGAATCGCCCGCTGACCTGCGGTAATGCAGGTAGCGGGCGATCTTGCTTTTAGGTCCATTGTGGACTGGTCCTGCTGAACTGGAGCAAATCTGGAGCAGGGGTGCGCTCCGCGCGAAATGTTGTCAGCCGTGTGCTCCAGGTCTCACTAACCCGGCTGGGTGGATCTGCCTGGGGACTTTTCGGGCGCCGTGGCCGCCGTCAATGTCCGGCGCCGGTTCAATGACCCCAGGATGGTCCGGTGCGGCCGTCAGTGGGCGTCTGGTGCCCGAACCCGTGGTTGGTCTGTCTATTGGTCGCGAGGACGGCGGTGGTCGCCGCGCACGACGACGCGGCTGAGCCTCGGCGGCGAACTTCTTCGACAACTCGTTCGTGAATCCGCCACACCGGCCGATCTCCCGGGACGGCGGAGGGGTCTCGGCATCATGGGTGGCTGCCAACCCGCCACAGGGAGCTCGCTGTGATCGTGTCCTCGGTGATGACCGACCATCCCTCCTGGTTGTCGGCAGGTGGAACCGCCTATCGCGTCGTCCGTTCGGGAAGCTCCACCTGGGTGCTGACCTGCACACCTGCGGGGACCGGTGGCAACCGGGCGGAGGCACACCCGGTGCGGGGTGAAGAGGGCGCTCCTGTGCTCGATGTCGTCGACCCGGATGGGCTGACCGGCGCCGATGAGGTGGTGGACGTGCTGCGCGCGGCTGGCACGGTGGGGCGCTGGCGCAACCCGGACCTGTGGGACGCCCTGGCGACGTCGATCATCCGGCAGGTGATCCGAGCGGGTCAGGCGCGCAAGCTCTACCGGGCGTTCTGCGAGGCGCACGGCGAGGAAGTCCTCACGCCTCACGGGCTGGCGTGGTTGTTCCCGACACCGGAAGCCGTCCTCGCGCTCCCGGACGACGAGTTCACCGCCCTGGGGATGGCCTTCAAGCGCCGCCCCCTGAAAGCCGCCGCCGAGGCAGTGCTGGAGTTCGGCGCGAAGTGGGCCGAACTCGACCCGGCCGTCCTACTGGACGAGGTGCAGAGCGTGCCGCGCATCGGCCCGTGGACCGCGGGCGCGACCGTCGCCGATCTCACCAACGACTACTCGCTGTACCCGTACGCTGATCTGGCTGTGCGCACCTGGTCGGGGCGCCTTTCGACCAGGAGGACCTGGCCCGAAACCGAACCGGAGTTCGCCCGCCTCTGGGCACGGTTGGCGGGCAAGGACCTGTCAGCTTGGACGCTGCTCACACTCGCATGGGGAGTACGTCATGCCAACACCTCAGGAGCCGTCGCCGTCTGACGCATTCGCAGCACTGCTCACCGTCGCAGAACGACTCCTGTCCAATGACCAGAAGTCGCTCGCCCGGTTCTACCCGCAGGGACCGGATTTCACCGGCCTGCTGTTGCGGTCGATCCGGTTCGAGCGTCGCGGCCCCGGCTGCACGCTGCGCGTCGACCTGCCGGTCGCCTCGGACGTGCCCGGTTGCAGCCGCGTGCAGGCGCACCTGGGGTTCCTGGCGGTCGACGATGTCCGGCTGTCCGGTGCAGTGCTACCCGCCACCGTCTCGGTCGAGTTCGAGGAACGGCCGATGGCGAGGCTGGCCGTGTCGGTGACCGGCGAGTCGTTGCGCCTGACGCTGACGTGCGCCGAGCAGTTCCGCTTCGGCAAGGTCAGCGCCCACAACTCGCCGCCGGACGCGGTGGACGACGGGCCGCACGAGTTCACGAGCAGGCTGGACCAGCGGCTGTACACGGCAGTCCCCGGACCGGAGATCGACACCTACCATGAGCACATCTGACCTCTCGGCGTTCGAGCTCTACGCCCTGCACTGGGACGAACGCGGCCAAGCGATCACCGCGTACTTCGAAGGACCGCTGGACGAAGCCGCCCGCCGGACGTGGGAAGCACCACCCGAGCACGACTGGGTCCGGTTCCACCTCAGGTTCGCCGCGGTCGACGACGTGGAGGTGCGCGGCTGGAGCTACCAACTGCCCACCAGGGTGGAGCAGGTGCCCGTGGGAGATCGGGTGTCGGTCACGGTGACGGGGGAGGGCACCGACGTCCGGTTCACCTCAGCCCCCGCCGTGCGGGTGGGGAGCCGAACGTCCAAGGCCGGGTCGCTCTGACCAGCACGCGCAACGGCATCAAGAGCCGACAGGTCACATCTCCTGAAGCTCCGCGACCGCCGGTCCGTCCGGAGGGCCGGGGCGCCCTGTTCGCGGCGATGGCCGGCTACAGTGCGGAACTCCTGGCAGAGCGGCGCTTCGACAACGTCCGCCCCGCCAGGAGTTCCCTCATGGACTCTTCACCCGCTCAAGCTCGAAAACGGGCGCTCAGGAGCGACTGTCAGTAGTCGTGCAGGGACGAGACCCGGTTGTCCCACGCGTCGCCGAAGTTCTTGCCGCCGACGTACGGCTCCGAGTGCCGAATGGCCCCGTCGTACCCGGGCAGGTCCCAGAAGTCCCAGTGGTGGCCGCTGTTGTTGAAGAAGCTCTCGATGTTGTTGTTCATCCCGGTAGGGCCGTTGCTGTCGCCCAGGTTGCTGTCACCGACCGCGAAGGCCGCCATGACGCCGGACCCGTTGGGGCCCGTGAACACGCACATCCTGAAGGACGGGCAACGGTCGTAGCCCGTCGCAGCCTGGGCCGGCACGACCGTGGCGCCGGTCAGCGCTACCGCCATCGACGCGGCGGCGATGGCTTTCCCCATTCGCACGAGGTTTCCTCATTTCGTCGTGGGTGGCACAGCGAACGCAAGTCAGTCGACGTGCGTCTGAACTGCCTCCCCAGTGGTATACGTCAGCCAACCGCCGGTGCCGGGAGCGTGCGCTCGTGCGTGAAGGTTGGCGCTGGACAGCATGGTAGATCGGTTTGGTCCGGTAAGGCCGGTTGAGATGTTCGCGGGGCGGCGCTGTCGCTCGCGTCGACCGTTCCAATGTGACATTCATGCCTCAGTGGACCCACCCCTGGTAGCGCGCTGCGGAATTCATTGGGCCGAGCGGGTGAACAGGTATTGCCCAGCGTCGTCGGCGCGGACGGCCGTCCCATACTGGGCCCTTCGAACAGAATCCGACGAAGGTGCCGGAAGGGGATCTCGTTGAACGGTTTCAGAAGGCTGTCCGTCCGCGCGGTGTTGGCAGCGGTCACGTCAGTCGCGCTCGTGGCCGTGTCCGCGCCGACGGCTACGGCCGAAGCCAACCCGTACACGCCCCGCGATGTCTGCGGCTCGGGTTACTACGTCCTCGACGGCGGTCGGATCGCCATCAGGAGGCCCAACGACGGACCGATCTACGGGTATGCCTACATGATGTACAACAGCGCCGTGCAGAAGAACTGCGTCGCCTTGATCAAATCGGTGGACGTCGGCGTCAAGTCGTTCACCTACGTCGGGATTCAAGTCCGGGGCACGAACGTGAAGGGCGAAGGAGACGACTTCGAGTACTACGCTGGACCTGTCTACAAGTACGCGCCGGGCCAGTGCGTGCGAGTCATAGGCACGGTGTGGAACAGGGCGCACACCCTGGCGGCTACCGGGGAATCCGCTTACCGCTGGTGCGACTAGCTTGATTTTTATTGGATTAAAAGTAAGCGGTTGCGGGTGGTGGCGGCGCTGGAGCCTGGGCGGGTCGAGGACTACCCGGAGATCGAGGCAGGCTCGAAGTCCGGGAGCGCCGCGATCGCCTGGGCCGACCAGTGCGTGCTGCGCTCGGATGCCGCTGACGCCCCGCCCGGCCGGCCGTGGGAGTCGAGGGGCCGTACGCCGATCGTGCGGGTGACCGGCAAGCGCCTGCAGATCAACGTCATGTCCGCGGTCGCCTCGCGCGGCGCGTTGTGCTCCGCCGTCTCCACCGAGCGTTTCACCGCCGCCGTGTTCACCGATTTCCTAGACCGCATCGCCCACGAGGCCCGACGCGTCCTACGACGCGGCCAATACCGGCCGTACAGCGTCCGTAGCAGATGAGACCGCGCAGGGCTACGTCATCCTGCGCCAGGTGCTGTCACCGACGTCGATGACGGCCTTGTCCCAGCGGTCCTGTAGGCACTGGAGCAGGCGGGTGGTGACTTCGGGGGCGACGTGGGAGTAGGTGCGTTGGACGGGGTCTTTGAGGATGTGGCCGAGTCGGAGTGACTGGGCGATCTCGGGGATGGTGTCGGCGATCATCCACGTCTTGTGGCTGTGGCGCAGGCCGTGGAAGGTCAGGCCGGGCTTGACCGGTTCGAGGCGCAGCACCGCGCGGGGTTGGTCGAGGTTGCCGTCGGCTGCGGGGCGCATGGCGCGTTTGCTGAAGTTGCTGCGGCGCTGGAGCGCGCCCTCGGGGGTGGTGAAGACGTGCGGGTGGACGTGGTGGTCGAGGTGTGCCCGCAGGAGTCGGACGATGAGGGGTTGAGGGTGATGGTGCGGGCGGAGGTGTCGGTCTTGGGAGGGCCGAGCCAGAGCCTGCCGCCGGCGGATTCGTGCAGGGCGCCGTTCTGGGGGTCGATGATGAGGGAGCCGGTGTCGTCGTCGAACAGGTGCAGGTTGTGGCGTTGCAGGCCGGTCAGCTCGCCCCAGCGGGCGCCGGTCCAGCCCGCGGTGACCACGAGCATGGCTCCGACCGGTCCGTAGAAGGCGGCGACCTGGTCGGCGATGCGCAACACCTCGGCGGGTTGGGCCCAGACCTTCTCGGGGATGCGGGCGACGTGGTTGCGGCGTCCGCGTCGCCGGGGCCGGATGGGGTTGGCGATGATGAGCTTGTCCTCGGCAGCGTCGGTGAGGATCTGGGAGAACAGCTTGACGAACCCGGCGACGGTGACCGGCGACAGGCGTCCGGCGCGCAGTTGCTTGGCCCAGGCTTGAACCTTGAGGTTGGTGATGTCGGCCAGGGCGGTGCTGCCCCAGTGGGGCACGATGTGGTTGCGCACGATGCTGCGGTAGTTGTCCTCGGTGCGGGTGTCGACGTCGAGGGCGTCCCACCAGTCGGTGAGCCACTCCTCCACGGTCGTGCGTCCGCCGGTGGGGTCGAGCCAGGTGCCGCGGCGTTGGTCGGATTCGAGGTCGTTGGCGTGGTCCTGGGCGGCTTTCTCGCTCCTGAAGCCGGGAATGGAGCCGATGGTGCCGTCGTCGCGGCGGAACCGGACGCGCCAGTGGTTGCTTCCTGACTGCTCCACCCAGGCCATGTGCTGCCCTTTCGTCGGTGGTGGTGTGATGGTGACGGCGTGACAGGAGGATGAACGCTCCAGTGGCTGAGCAATGCAAGCGTTGCGGCACAAGAACTTTCGTCAGCCTGGAAACGGCCTGCCGCGCCTGGCCGGTGATCGGAGGGAGCGTGCCGGACGAGCACCGGACCGGGCGATCGAGGCCAGGTCGTCGGGGGAGAAGCGCAGGTGCTTGCCGAGGAAGGTGCATGGGATCTCCCGACGTCCAGCCTTGCGGCGAAGCCATGACTCGCGGACGGCCAGCAGCGCCGCCGCTTCGGCGGGTGTATGGAGCAGGCGGTAGGGGTCGGGATCTGGACGGGACACGGAGTCCTCCGGAGGCGGACGAGTGCTGTGGACACTCCAGAACTCCGAAATAAGGGCCACTGGGGGACACGTGCCGACCAGATTTCTCGACGGCTTCCACCGGACGGGTGACATAGGTGGACTGACCGGACAGGTACCGACCTCTTACCAAACCGGTACCGCGTCCTATAACCGCTGATCAGAGGCTTGATGAGGTAGGAAGAGGTGTTCGGCACGGTGCCTCGCACCGACACGGGGCAGGTTCAAGGCTTCAAGGCACCGATCGAGCCGGTCGAGGTTCAGGCTTCACGGCTCGGTCCGGAGAGGTGTTCGACGGGCCGTCGTGGTGGGTGTACCAGTCGTCCTCGGCCGGGGTCAGGATCGTCATGCCCGCGTCGTTCCAGTGGTCGACGGGGGAGCATCCAGAACACCTCGTGCCGTCGAGCTGCGCCCACGCGAGCCTCCGACTACGCGCGTGTCGCCCGCAGGGCGTTCGCTGGGCGGCTGCACCGGGCGACGACCGGAGCACGCCGCAGCGATGCCGTCAACGGCCGGCATCGCGTCAAGCGGGCCAGCAGGTGAGCCGTTGGGTTCCTTCGAGAACATCGAGAAGGCACGTTGCACTCCTTCACTCTTGGACCCCAAATCGGCCTCCAATGGCCGTGCACCCGTCGACTTTCCGCGCCGCCGCCCGACCAGATGTTGCTTTGGGCTTGCAGGCAAGCGAGTCTGGTATACCAGCGGATCCCCCTGCGGCCCTACTGACCTGCTCTTATGTCTCTGGCAAGGGGTGGCGCTCTAATAGGATCCCCGACCTGATCCCCAATGGGATCCCCCATAGGAACCCCCAACGGAAGTGACCGTACGGAGACCTGATCAAGGTTCAGGGGGCGCTGTGTCCCAGACGTGAACCCTTGTGTTGACCTTGAGCGGCTTGTCGGCCGGCCCCTTGATGTGGGCAGGTACGACCCGCTCCTCGTGCTCGCAGCCGCCCTCAGCGTGGAGTCTGGAATTGAGACAGGTGTTACGCCGGTAGGGACGCACGGGCCACCGGCTACTCCACCGCGGAGCCTCACCTTCGCCCGACGCAGCGTCCCGCCGACGGGCGTGGACACGAACCAATCGAACAGTACCTGCGTCGTCGACGCCCGCACGTTGGTCTCGCTTGCGCCCATGCCGGGAACGAGGAAGTTCCTCAAGTTCGGCGAGGCGGGTGCCACCGTTCTGCGTCATGAGCTGCCAGGCCGTGTAGACGACGTGTTCCCACCTCTTACCGAACGCTGACAGCAGGGGTACCAAAGGCTGACCGAACGGCAACACCGACTCCGCCAGCGGGACGAGCTGCGGTGACCAGCAGGTCAGCCACACACCGTCGAACCCGGGGTGCAGCGGCACCTCGCCACCGGGCGTGTTCAACCTCCAGGTGATCAAGCCGGACCTGTCGTCGAGATCGAGGTGCTGCGGCATCCAATGGGACCAGGACACAGCCAGGATCTGCTCTCCGCCTTGGTCGTCGACCGGCTCGGCGAACACCACCAGTCCGGCCTCGGCGGGCATCCGACGCGCCGCGACCGGTTCCCTCGACGGGCAATCCGCAGCGGCCAGCGTCAGCGCGGTCATGTCTCGGTCGACCCAGTAGAGCTGCGCTTCACCCAGGCGGTGGGCCTCACGCCGAGTCAGGAGCAGCGCACCGGTCACAGCCCTCGCCCGTCTAATCTCCGGCGGCCCGGTCAGCCGAGGCAGGACCGCGCTCCTACCGGCCACGAGGCGGCGCACCAGCTCGTAGCCGCATTCGGTGGTCATGACGTGCTCGCGCATCCGCAGCCGCAGGTCGGGCAGCTCGGAGGGGTCGCCGATCACGAACTGCCCCTACCGGGTCGAGCAACCCGGACCACCTCGAAGAGGTCGTCGAACTGCTTGCCCAACGCGGCCAGCGCACCACCGACGAACGCAGGACCGGGTTGAAGATCCCCCTTGAGCACGCGGGTCACGGTGGAGCGGTTGACCTCCATTCTCCGCGCCAGGGCGTAATCGGAGTGCAAGCGAGCCAAACGCGCCGCCTGGACGAACTCACAGGTGCGAAGCCTGATGGTGTAGGACATCGCAGACCTACACCTGGTGTTGCGGGGTCGTCGAACGAACATGTGGAGAACCTGACCTCTGGCGAGGGAACGGCGGGATGCCCTCAACAACCCGCCACGCCACGTCGCAGTCGACACAGGTAGGCCAGCACCACTCCTGCTTCGTCGCTGGAGCAGCCGGGATGACGAGTTCCTCGCCGCACAACGTGGTGGCCTGGTCATGCGCCACCAGGTCGACATCGACAGCGTGGCGTCGACCGTCATGGGGCAGCCAACGGAAGGGACGCAGCGCCATCAGCGGACCTTCCGGTCGTAGGCATCGGCCCACCGGGCGAAGACCACCCGCGACTGTTCGACACTCAACGCCAACCGCCCCAACCGCCGCATCTTGGCCTCGTAGGCGGCCACGGCCCGTGGATCGTCGTGGAAGACGGTGGCCGCAGCGGTCTCGGTGTAGGCCACCGGCCTGACCGGCGCCGGGAAGGTCAGCAGGCCACCCGGCTCCCGCAGCACCGCATCGGCCACAGCCGAGAACGGCACCAGCCGTAGGTTCATCCGCTCCCAGCCGCACATCAAGGTCAGGCGCAGCAACTGGTCCCGCATGACCTCCCGACCGCCCACCACCAGTCGGAGAGCCGCCTCGTGGAGGTAGAGAACCGTCTCCGGACCGCCCGGCCGACGCAACACCTCCTGCCGCGCCATCCGCGCCTCGACCACCGCCTCATCACCACCGGAAGCACGGGTGTACTCCTCGGTCTGCGCCAAGCCGGGGATGGTCAACGGCTCATAGGCGGCTACGGTCAGAGCTGTCTGCTCGTGCAAGGACAGCGCCAACAGCGAGTCAGGAGAGCCGTCGTGCAGGCGTACGAAGCTGCCGGTGTCCGGCTCGCTGGCGATAGCCATGATCCGCTGCCGTGTGGCCTTATCCGCACCACAGCGCCCCAGCAGCGTGCCGATCTCGCACACACTCGTCCCGCGGCTACCGGCCTCCAACTTGCTTACCTTCCCCAACGACCAGCCCAACGCCTCGGACACGAACGCCGAGGACATCTGCGCTCGATGACGCACCCGGCGCAGCTCCTCTCCCAACTCCCGACTGCGCGCGGTGCTCAACCGAGCTGACGGCTTCTCTTCAACAACGGTCTCCATGGCTCCCCTCCGACACAGGAACGGCTTGCCGAGCCATGAGATCGTTCGAACCACGCATACGGCAGATGACATCCGATGACATCCAGGAAAGGGGCGTCCCAATGATCCGCAACATCACCATCACAGGAACACGAGCTATCGACGCCAACGACGCCGATCGCCTCAACTCGCTCTTCGTCGACTACCTGGCACCGTTCGCCGCCGCACACTTCTACATCGGAGGTGCCGTCGGCATCGACACCGCCACGCTCGACTGGCTCGCCGAACACACCTCGGCACCCCTGACCATCGTCGCCCCGCGCACCGTCGCCGACCAGCCAGAAGTCGCATCATCAGCAATCACATCGTGGCGTTCACGCAACAGATTGACTGAAGTCGTCGAACTGGCGGCACCCACACTCGACACACCGGCCTACCACGCCCGCAACCGTTACATGGTCGACCGGAGCGAGTTCGTCATCGGCTTTCCGCGAGGCAACGACCAGACCTCGGGGACCTGGTACACCCTCAACTATGCATCCGATCAGGGAAAACCTCGATTGGTAGTACCCGTCTAACGCGGAATGAATGCTCTAATGACCCTATGACCACCGCCGAAGGCGAACGCGGAGCCGCCATCCTGCGCCAGCTGCGCGAGTCACGCGGCTGGTCCTGGGCAGACCTGGCACGAGCCCTGCGCGACACAGCCCGAGACCTGGACATGGCATCCCCGGGCAACCTCCCGGTAGCCAGCATCCAACGCACCGTCGCCCGCTGGGAGAGCCCGACCGACCGCACCAAGCCCGGCGACCGCTACCAGTACCTCCTCGCGCAGGTATACGCGAAGACCTCAACAGGGTCGTGGGCACTCGGCGCCGGTTCTGACTTCGCCACCCTCCTGGACGCGCTCCGCCACTTCGGCACCTCGCCCCAACGCGTCGACCGACTCGTCGACTCCATCACCCACGCCCAGAACGCACCTTCACGCACCCCGGCACAACCCACCGAAGACCTGATCGACCACCTGGCCGTCACCGTCGCCAACCTCAACCAACAGGTCGGATCCACCCCGTTCGTCCGCCTGCAACTCCAACTCGCACCAGTTCTCAACACCTGCCGCAAACTCCTGGCGCAGCCCGGCCCCACTACCGACCTGCTGACCACAGCCACCAACGCCTACACCCTGGGCGCCCGCCTGGCCTTCGAAACCCGCGACGACGAGACCGCGATGGCGCTCTACCAAGACGCCGAGACCACTGCCGCACGCCTACCCGACCACAGCCACCTGGCCGCTGTGCGCACCAGCCACACCATGGTCACCCTGCACGCCACCAACAACCTCACCGCCGCCCTCGCCTTGGCCCGCGCCGCCACCCACGACGCCCACCGCGGCTCCAGCCACGCCATCCGAGCCCGCGCCCACGCCGTCCACGCCGAAGTCCAAGCCCGTGCGAGCAATGCCACCGTCGCAGCCACTGCCCTTGACCGAGCCTGGAAAACCGTGGAGCAACTCTCGGCAGACGACCCCTTCGCCGCCTTCAACGCCGACCGCGTCAGCGGCTTCGAGGGCCTGTTCGCCCTCTACAGCGGCCAAGCCCACCGCGCCAACGACCTGCTCACCCGTTCCCTCGCCGGCCTCACCGGCCCACGCGACGCCGTCCAACGAGGCATCGGCGCCACCGACCTCGCCATGGCCCGTCTCGGTCTTGGCGACGTGACAGCCTGCGTCGCCCATCTCCACGAGGCAGTGGACATCACCGCCAACACTGGAGGCCGAGTCCCAGCTCAACGCATCCGCCGCGCACGTAACCGCCTACGCCCATGGCGCACCGAAGCCATCGTCGCCGAACTGGACGACCATATTCACGACACCTTGGTAGGCCGATAAGTCGAAGGCATTCGGAAAATTCCCGACAGGGGCAGCCGGTCGACTGTAAATTCTGTCAGCGGCGGTAAGCCGCTACTTATGTTCTATTCCAGCCTCCACAGATCGGCCAGAGTCGACAGGAGTTCCCGTTGGCGACGATCGAGCAGGGCGGGCGTCCACTGTTGCTCAGTGAGCACCTGGCTGGTCAACGCGAAGGGTGATACCCCGTTCTTGGTCGTGAAGTACTTGCGCTTTTTGATGTCGAAGTCATAGTTACTGGCTTGAGTGTTCTTTCGCCGGGCGAGAAGCGTCAGATTCGCCAGCCGGTGGACCCAATAGCCGTGTTCCTCGTTGGTGAACCAAGATCTCCACATGCTGTCCGTACCAGGAGTCTGCGGCAGGACGTGTTCGACGGTGATCAGCGGGTGGTCGTAGCTGGCGCCGCCGGACGACAGTGCGGAGTCAAGTCTCAGAAGTACATACAACCGAACTCGGGTGACCGTATAGATTTCGTCGCCGAGGCGGCGCAGGGTGTCGTTCCGCTCGGTCTCATCCAACTGGAGCGGCGATCCGGGTTTATACAGGTCCGCGCCCGCCTCGATCGACTCGAGCACGCGACCGTAGCGCTCGACTCGTCGGGTGATGTCCACGCGACGGATGAGCATGCTGGCAGCCAACCGTTCAAGGTCCACCAGAAACTGGTGAAACGTCGCGGTGTCGATCGCCGGGTCGCTGAGGTAGCGGATCGCCGGGGGGATCCAATCCGTGTTGTCCAGCATGTTCAACCAGCGCAACAGACCGTTGACCGTGTCAGCGCCGGTGGCGGCCTTGTAGTCGACGCGGGTGACTACCTCGAACGCATCCGAGAGCGGCACCAGGACTTCGTCGATGAACCGGCAGCCGTCTGGCACTCGGGACAGGACCGCAGACCGGAACTCCTTGAGAATCGACTCGCGGGCCTTGGTCTTCGCAAACACCATGCGGATGTGGGAGAAGAGGTCGGCGAAGTCGGCGCGACCGAGGTCTTCCTCCTCCGACTCCCACTTCTTGGTGTAGGCATCCTGGTCTGGTTCGGCAATCGCGCCGATGATCTCGGATTTGAGGATGTCGGTGTGCGTGAGGTCGAGACCGCGCTCGTTGAGAACGGTGAAGATCCGGTAGGCGGACTCGAAGTCCTGGGTCGACACGACCACCAGGTAGGTGTTGCGATCGATGAAGGAGACCAGCCGGTGACAGTCTCCCCGATCGAGTGCGGCGAGGCGGTCGAGAAACAGGACCGTGTTCCGCACAAGGTTGCGTTGGCTGTCCGACAGCTTGTCGGTGGCCAGCGACGGGAGCTGTTCGACACCGCTTCGCGCCTGAACGTATTTTTCAAAGAACCCATGATCGCGCTCGCGCAACGTGAGCCGCGGCTGGTCGATCGTCCCCTTGATGGGGTCGCCCTTCTGGAACATGCGGCCGTCCAGAGACGCTGCGAAGTCGTCGGCCACGTGCAAGCGCAGCGCGCTGAGCAGCAGCGTTAGTATGGTCAGACGCTGCTGGCCATCCACGACCTCCGCTTCCGCGTCGTTCTCCGCCTTCACCAGCACGATGCTTCCGAGGAAGTACGGGTCGGCCACGTCGAGCGGGGCACCGGTGGACGCGGCTGCCATCAGGTCGTCGAACATCTCACCAGCTTGTTCGGTCGTCCAAGCGTAAGGGCGCTGGTACCGAGGGATTATGAAGCGGTAGTCGTCGCTGAACACGTCGCCGATGGGACGCTCGGCTGCCTGGATCTTCGTGCCGGCCATGGGGTCATCCTTGCACCAGGTGGAACCGTGCCTAGACACGCTTCGTGGGTTCCTGCCGCGACGAAGCCCTCTCCGCAGTCCTGCGGATCCGACTGGAGGCGACACACAGCAACATCGCCGGATGCACCACGGACGTTTCATAGTCGACGCAGCACCTGCGCCCCAATACTCCCTCCCGTTAGCCTAAACTAGCGCTTACCTTGCACGCCTGCTGGTCGACTACAGCGCGAACCGCTCGTAGTGACGATTTTCAGGGCTAATTCGTAATATTTCGATGTTGCTGTCGCCGAGGGTCGAGTGGGAAGACGTGCTGGAGGATTTCAAGGTGGTCGTCGTTGCCGTACTGATTACGGGTTAGTATGACTTCCGCAGTGAACATTTAACGGCCCCGTCCTTTGCTGTCCTCTCCGAGGATGTGATCGAGTGTGGATGGGGTGCCTCGTTTGCCTGATTACCTTTGCGTCTTTTTGTCGATCGCGGTCCTATCTTTGCAGTAAGCGCCAACGAGGCGCGACTGCGGTGTAGTGCGAGTTGGGCGTGAATTAAGGACCGCATTATGCGGGAATATATCATGTTCGGAGACTGAACTCTGCTAACATTCACGCAGCTATGTGTGGAGCAGATCTGGAGCAGGCGATGGGGTTGAACGGTGCGAGACGGCTCCGAACGGCGGTGAACGGAACCGGCTGACGTGCGCGTTCTCTGTTTGTGCTGGTCAGGAAAACGGTAGGACCACGCTGGTGGTCTGCACTGCCATTGCCGGTGCCGCTGCCCACTCGTCACCAGCAGTTCCAGTCCTTACGCAACCAGCCTGCCGAGGGCGTCCGCGATCAGGTCACGCACGAACTCCCGGACCGCCGCCACGATCTCGCCCACGATGGTGACTACGGCACCCACGTCGTCGCACACTCGCGACGCGCCGCGCAGCTCGTCGACCACCTGCACCGCTCGCGCCCGGTGCGAGCCACCGGCAGTACCGATCCACTCGGCCGTGCGTTGGCGGGACGTGGTCTCCAATTCATTGAACCTTTTTCATCGTGGTTGGCGGCGGGTCTCGATGTGGTGCAGGACGAGGATGGCCGCGACGATCGCGGTGGCTCGGCGTGGGCAGCAGCGCAGCTTGGTCAGGATTTTCCAGCCCTTGAGCAGCGAGACGGCGCGTTCGCCGAGTGCGCGAATGCGGGCGTGGGCACGGTTGACCGCCTTCTGACCTCGTGACAGCCGCGGTCTGGTGGCGTGGCGCTTGAACGGGGTGCGCACCGTGCCACCCGCGCCTTGGTAGGCCTTGTCGGCGAAGGTGGTCACCTCATGCTCGGTCAGCACATCGATCAGGCCGTGGGTGCGGGCCGCGGTCAGGTCGTGGACGGCGCCGGGCAGGGCTGGCGAGGCCCACACCAGCCGACCCGCCGGGTCGGCGAGAACCTGGACGTTGACGCCGTGGCGACGGTGTTTACCCGAGTAGTACGGCTTCTGGTCGGCGACGCGGTCGATCGGGACCAGGGTGCCGTCGAGGATCGCGTAGGCGAGGCGGGCGGCGTGTTCACCGGCGGCGTTGAGGTCGTCGGCCAGGGCGGCGAGCAGGTCCACCGCTTCGCGGACATAGCGCCAGGCGGTGCTGTAGGAGATGCCGAACCCGGCGGCGAGTCGGGCGTGGGTGTCGCCGTTGCGCAGGTGCGCGAGCACGAGCAACGCCTGACGACCAGGGGTGAGTCGCCGCCAACGAGACCGATGCCGCGCACGCTCCGCGCGGATCAGGTCGCCCAGACGGACGAGGGTGTGGTTGGACAGCGGAATCGCGGCAGGGTAAGACAGCACGACGAGGCTCCCGGTCGGGGCATCGGATCTTGGTCGACTGCTGTCTTACCGGGAGCCTCGCCCACCGCGCCTCCACCGCTCAGCCTGCGCCGTGACCTGCGACGTCACGATGAAAAAGCCTCATTGGCGGCTCGTTCCAAGCCTTCGGCGATGTTCTGCCAGGTCTGCGCGTAGGCGCGGATCACCGGAGACGTCCCCGCCAGGTCGTTCAGCATGTCCAGCAACGGCTGGACGTGCTCGATCAACCAGTCGACTCCGTAGGAGGCGAGCGTGCCGACCGGGTCCATGTAGACGCCGAGAGCCTCCAGTCCGGCGCCGACTATCCCGAGCCCAGCCTCAACCCGGTCGCCGTTGGTGATCCCGTCCAGCGCAGCCTGCCCGGTTTCCAGGATGCCGACGCCGGCGACCGCGGTGGTGTCGGCATCCGGCGTCGCGACGAACGGTTGTTCACCGCGCTCCAGTCGGTCGAATCGCTCCGCGCTGTCTCCCTCGGCCTGCTCGTATAGCTCGGAGGTCGCCTTCAGTTGGCGAAGGCGTCATATTGCTGCTCAAGGGCTGGAAATTCTGTCCAGGCTGTACTGCCATGTCAGGCCACCGCGATCGCCGCTGCCGTCCTCGTCCTGCGCCACGTCGAAACCTGCTATCGATCACAATGAAAGCGTCTAGTAGGCGAGGACGGCTCCCTGAAATGCCCTCGAAATAGTCGTCTATCTGCAAGGTAGTGACCGGTCCGAGCCGTTCGGTAAGACTGTTCAGGTCTATGAGAACTGATGGTTGGCATCGAGGTCCGTCACGTATACATCTCGTCGATCACGCCATCCGCTGTATTCATGCTGTCGACCTTGGCGTAGCGGAGGTCGTCGAGATCGAGAGTGACTCGGATTGCACTGAAGTGGCACTCGGCCGCGTAGACCTTGCCCTTCTCGGTAGGACGCAACAGTTCGGGATCGATCGAGCCTTTCGTTTCGAAGACCAGGTAGCGGCTGCCGTCGGAGCGTTCGACGACAACTGCCCAGTCAGGGTTGTAGTTGCCAAGTGGTGTCGGGATAGTGAAAGCTGCAGGCAGCTTGACGAATGTCTTGACGTCGTTGCGCTGATTAAGCGCAATGGCGAAGGCACGCTCAACGGGAGAGTCGACGACAATGTATTTGTACGGCGACTTCGCGTCGAACTCGAGCAGCTCGCCATCGTTCCCGGTTACAATGTTGCCACCTAGGCCGGTGTAGCCGGCTAGGTCGGCCTCGGCGAAGATCGAGAGTGGGTACTGACGGGCAGACTCAGGTCTGGTGTCATCGACAAGCTCGTAACGGAGGCCGGTGACGAGCAACTGCTCCTTAGCGCTGTTGATTGCTTGAGTGGCCTGGTTGACATAGACCTGTGGGTTCTTTCGGAACTGCGCCAGCGTGCCTGATTCGGTCAACGCCTGGGCGAGGGTCCGGCGGGTGAGTTGAGTACGGTCGGCGAGAACGGACAGGATGTCTGGCAGGTCTTCGCGGTCTGCGTAGACCACGTCCACCCGCTCGCTCCGCATGGTGGTGCTACGCAGGCCGCCCTGGTCGATGCCGTCGACAACGGTGGTTTCCCACATCCCTTTGCGGTCCGGCACTGGGGGTAGGGCACGCAGCGCCGAGACGACGGCCACCTGTAGCCGGGCTTCGTCGACATTGACGCGAAATTGAGTACGGTGCTTGATCCGCTCCCACAGCGCCTGGAACTCGGGGCTCTCCAGGCGCTCGTCGACCACTGGAACAGAGACCCGGTCACCAGCCTTTTTGACGTCGATCGGCTTGACAAGCCGCTTGATGAGGCGCTGGACAACGAACTGAGCTGTGACGCTGGGAACTGCCGCCGCGACGAGCGCACGCAACTCCTCGGTGTCGCTTGCGACAGCCTCACGGAGCCTGTCCTCGACCTTGGCGACGCCCTTGCCGGTGGGCGTGACGTATCGGCCAGCGGCCAGCGCCTCGAAGAGGGCGTGGGCGGTCTCGTAGCCTACTGGCACCGGCCGGGCATCGGGTGCGGGCTTGTAGGTGAGGCGCGCGAAGCCATCGACGCTCACGCGGCCGAACTCGATGCCGAGGTCGTCGGCGAGCTCGCGCTGGAGCTGCTCCGCGAACTCCTCATACGACTCGTTCGCGATCACTGTGAGACGGTTGACCTCAAAGCCGGGAACGCGTTTGCCATCGCCGTCAATGCAGATACGTAGGCCTCGGCCAATGCTCTGCCGTCGCCACCGCTCAGTGCCCATGGTGCGCAACACGCAGATCTGGAAGACATTCGGGTTGTCCCAGCCCTCCTGTAGTGCGGAGTGTGTGAAGATGAAGCGGATCGGGGTGCCGGGAGTGGTCAGCCCGACCTTGTCCTTCATGATCTGCTCATAAGCCAAGCTCGCCTGCTGTCGGCCCTTATCATTGGCCTCCGAAGTGTCTACAAACCGCTCAGACTTACCCCTGGACCGGTCGATTGAAAAGTAGCCCTGGTGGGCGCGACAAGCTACCGCGTCGGCGGGATCGGCCCCTAGAAGGCTGCGGAACTCCGGCGCGGCGGCAATCCTCGCGTACTCCTCCTCGAACATTCGTGCGTACTCGCCCGGCTGAGCGTCGCCGTTGTCGTCGTAAATGCGGTACTTCGCTACCGAGTCGACGAAGATGAGGCTGAGGACCTTGATCGCCTTACCCGCGACGGCGAATTCTTGCTCCTTGCGTAGGTGCTGCCGGATCGTCTGGGCAATCATCTGCCGAGCACGTTCGTCAACGCTGATCTCAGCGCCAACAGTTTCATGGACCTTCAACTCGATGAGGTCACCGAAGCGGACCGACTCCGAACCAGGTACCACGCTGACCGAGTCGAGAGTGAGGTCGCGATAGCGCGCGCGCCCGGTGATGTCCTCGAGGTTAGCCCCGAGAGGCACGTCGACAACCTTACGCTTGATCTGGTTGCCAGCCTCGACGTCTACCTCCAACCGCGCCTTCAGCACGGAGCCAGTACGCTTGGTCTGAAGCAGACGTACATACGGCACGGTGCCACTCGCCTCGGTGACGAGAGAATCGACCTCGATTCGCTTGACGAGGGCCTGCTCGTATGCGGCGATCGCATCGAGGCGGTAGACGAGATTAGCCTTGTCGTACCGGGGATGTGTGGCAGAGTAGCGCAGCACTGCCGTAGCATGCATGCCCTTCGCCAGGGACTGCTTGCCGACTGTATTGTCTTCCCTGGTCAGCGGGCGCCCTTCGATAGCGATTCGGCCTGCGCCCTTTGCCTTACGCGGGTTGCCGTCATCGCCGTAGACACTCTGTGGCTCATCGACGATAATGATGGGGCGGGTGGCGCGGATCAGGTCCATCGGAATCTCGAAGCCAAGGTCCTCCACTTGTTGATGCACTTTATTGGTGGCCTTGTTGATCGCGGCAGCGGTGGTAATCAACACCTCGATGCCGGATGAGGTGGCGAAGGAGCGGACCCGCGAAAGGTTGCCGCCGTCGAGCCGGAATGAAGAGAGGCGCTGGCCTGGGTAGAGCGCCTCAAAGTGCTCGCGCAAGAGAGCGATCGAGGTAGTCACGCCCTCGCTGATAGCGACCGACGGCACCACGATGACAAACTTCGTGAACCCGTAGAGCTTGTGTAGCTCGTGAATCGTGCGCAGGTAGACGTAGGTCTTGCCGGTGCCGGTCTCCATCTCGATGGTGAAGTTGACCGATGTGAGCTGCTCCTCGTGGGCGAGGCCGGCGCGGTCCTGCACAGTGTGCAGGTTGGCCAGGATGACGTCGGTATGCAGGCGTAGCCGGTTGCCGACACCGAGAGTCTCCACTCGCAAGTCGGCCTCGTCTAGGCCAGGCAGCATGTTGGCGTCCGGGGCCTTACGAGCTTGGACGGTGAACTGGCCAGTAAGAGAATCCTGCCCGCGGAAGAGATCGGTGACGGCGTCGATGGCGGCGCGCTGGTAGTCGAGGTTGGCCTCGAAGTTGAACTTCACGCTGGCCTCAGATGCTGCGCAGGGTCGTGATGCCAGCCTGCCGCAGCGCTGCGGCGAGGTTCAGCTTGGCCGCGGAATCGCGAAAGCCCGTGTCCCGGACCACGACGG
This sequence comes from Actinosynnema sp. NPDC059797, assembly GCF_042732085.1. Lineage (NCBI taxonomy): Bacteria > Bacillati > Actinomycetota > Actinomycetes > Pseudonocardiales > Pseudonocardiaceae > Actinosynnema > Actinosynnema sp. NPDC059797. The sequence continues at coordinate 77,722 of NZ_JBHWIE010000004.1, read as the reverse complement.
TCACATCGGAGTCCACTGGATCCTCCTCCCGCCACCCGACGATCGCCCTCGCAACCTCGTCCGCCTTTGCGACATCCAGATCGCCACCGAAGAAGGCGTACAGCGTGCCTGCGAGGCTGTAAAGGGTGGACCCAGCGACCTCCCTGGTCGCGACCGGTGTCACCAGATCGATGCCCAGCCGTAGCATCATCTCCACCAGGAGATCGTCGGTGCTTCGGCCGTCGACGAGGTTATCGACGGACTGGAGCAGGTCGAGCTCGGCCGTCCCGTCCCAGGGCTTCACGTTAGAGTCAGCCAGCTTATAGGAGCGGAAGCCGGTATCGATGTTCTGCCCATCCAGCGTTCGCTGCTGGGCAATCTGCGCACCCGCGCGACGCAGTCGCTCGCGGGTAATGTCGGCGATCGTCGCGTAGCCGTCTTTATTCACAGGCTCGTCGAGTTGCACTAGAATGTAGCGACGGTTGCCGCCGTCGGCGGCGTTGAGCTCCATTACCGCATGACCTGTCGAGCCCGAGCCGGCGAAAAAGTCGAGAATGACTGCCTCCGGTGCAGACTGAGTGACCGTCTTAATCCAATTCGCTAGAACCAAGTGATCCTTTGGATAGGCAAAGACATCGCTGCCTAGAAGGCGTCGGAGGCGAACTCCCGCCGCAGCACGATCTTGCTCGAAAACCGGGCGAATGGGCTGATCCTCAAGCTCGTCAAGGAAACGTTTGTAGCGCGGACTGGTCGACTCATCCTCACCGAATAGAATCCTGCCTTCGGCGATCTTCTGTGCCATTGTCGATTGAGAATAAACCCAACCGTTCGGATGGCGCTTAACCGGCTTTCCGGTGACCGGATGCAGCAAGTCGTACATGAGGTTTTCTCGTGGATTGGGAGACCTTAGGTCGCCCCTTGCGAAGACCCGTCCCGCTTCGTCAATTTCCTTATAGCCGCGCGATCCGCCTAGCCCTTTCGCGATGTCAGCGGGCGCTGATTGCCACCATTCCTTTAGGATTTGAGTCGCCTGAACCGGATCTCTGCCGCTTGACTCCCATGCACGAAGTGCGGCATTCGAAACCTCGTCCGCACCCTTCTTTCGTTCGGTCCATCGAACGTTGGAATCAACGAGCAATGCCTTCGATTTCGCATACAACAGCATGTAGTCCACCCCTAGTGATGTGAACCGTGAATCATTTCGCCCGGATCCTTGCCACACAATGTTCGCGGCAAAATTCTCGGCTCCAAAGACTCGATCCAGCAACAACCTTAGGTGGGAGTGTTCCGTGTCGTCGATCGCAACAATAATGATGCCAGATTCTTTTAGAAGATGATGGGCTAGCAGGAGGCGCGGATAGAGCATCGAGAGCCACTTGGAGTGGCGCGAAGCCCCAGCGCGGCGATCAGCTACGAGATCGGACGCGGTGCCGTTCTCCAGAAAGCCATTCTCGTCACGAAGACCGGCGGCCATCTCAGTTTCCGTGCGGGAGGCGCCGAACTTGTCGTCGTAGACGAAATCATTTCCGGTGTTGTACGGCGGGTCGATGTAGACAACGTCGACTGTGCCGGTGTAGCCCCGGCGCAGCAGCCGAAGGACCTCGAGGTTGTCGCCCTCGATTACGATGTTGCGGGTAGTGTCCCAGTCCACCGACTCACCTGGGCGCGGGAGCAGTGTCTGAGTAGCTGGCTGGGCTGAGAGCTTGCGAGCTTCGTTCATGCCGGGCCAGCGCAGTCCGAAGCCCTCTCCGCCGCTCCGGTCGGTCTTCTCGCCGATCAGGTCAGCTAGAACGCCGAGATCGACCCTCCCGTCGACGACGGCGTCGGGGAAGAGCCGGGCGAGGGCGTCGATATTGCCCTGCACCTCTCCGGGACCATGGTGGTCGCGCTTGTCGTTGATCGGCTCGAACGGGATGCTGTCCGCGGTCACGTCGTTGTCTCTCCTGGGGTAGTGCACCGGCGATGGAGGTCTCACCGGATCACTGCGATGGTTCAGCACTGTAGAGGTTGGCGCGTACGGTAGCGATCTGTTGTCTCAATGCTTTAGCTGTGGTGTTGAGCGCAATGCGCGACTGCTGCGACCTCGCACGCTTCGCCTCCCGCGCGACGACGTCGAGCTCCGCTTGGAGAGTGGCAAGCCGATGGTGCAACTGCACTGCCTCATCGGCCCCGAGCGCGGCCGACGCGGGACGGCCTCCGGTTGCGGCGATGCGCACCAGGTCGCGATAGAGCACCCGTAAGTCGGTGCGATGACAGCGGGTGATATCGAGAGCACCGTCGGGCAGCTCGGCCACCGGGACGGTGATGGTGGCGTCGATAACTGAGGTCCGCCTCTCCGGGTCGGTGCGGCTTACGTGGGTGAGAGCGAGGGCCAGCTCCCCCGGCAGGTCGGGCCCGTCGAGGAAGAGCACCACTGGCCGGGGCATGGCTCGCTGGACCAGTTCAACCAGGCGACGTCGGTCGGATGAGGCGATCTTCGGGTTCATCCGTATGTGCAGGACGGGAACGTCGGAAATTTCGTGGTCGCCGGTTCCGTCGCGGTATACGGGTACCAGGATCGTCTCCGGGCGGAGGATTCCGACGACCTGCGCCGAGGCGACGGCCCTGTCGACGAGTCTGCGGTTGGGTGTGCTCTTCGTGTCGCCGCTGACCTGGTCTCGCAACAGCCGTTTCGTAAGCCGCTTGGAGAGCTGGGCTCGTTCAGGTAACCCTAGGACCTCCGCAGGGTCTAAAGAGGTTTTCTCGCTCACGGCACTACCGCCAACCAAGCGACGACATCGACGGCGTCAAGACTGGCGGTACCGTCGCTGATGCCTAGGATTGAGGGCCCAGGCGAGAACAGGGAGCCCACGGCGGTTTCTGTCGCCTGCTTGGAGGCCGCCCTGACGGCCACGTCGAGTAGGCTCTGGTAGTGGGTCATTCGGGTGCCGTCTATGGTCGCCCGATTGAATGCTGCGAGAACGGCCTCGTCGGGCTCCGTGCGGTCCAGGCAGTGACGGCGCAGGACGTTGAGGGCAAGCTTCGGCTCGTCAATTGGGTGAGCCAGCACGCCGTCGTCCCCGACGTAGGCCAGCAGGTGGGGAGCTAATGGGTAAGAGGCCGGTATCGCGATCGCGTTCCCCCGCACCCGGAGCAGGAAGACCGCGCCTGGTGTGAGCCCGTCGGCGGCGAGTGTTTGATCGAAACGAGTCACGCCGAACAGAGCCAAGGGCCAGTTGGCCAGAGCCTTGCGCTGCCGCCATGGACGCGAGGCAGCATCCATGCGGAAATCACCCAAGGTGAGGTCGGTGATGCTCAGCCCTCCGGCAAGGTCCTCCATCGTCGGAGCGGCGTTCTGCATCTGCTCGAGCTGCTTGCGGCGGTAATCCAGGTCGTTCATCGCATCGGCATCGAGGATGTTCTCCTCACCGGTGGCCGACACGTCGAGGAGGGTCATTCGACTGGAGACGCGCTTCTCCAAGTTGATGTAGGTATCCAGGTCGATGTCAGGCCAAAAGTTGACCAGTTGCACAGAGGTGTTGGTGGTACCAAGGCGGTCAACGCGACCGAAGCGCTGAACGATGCGAACCGGGTTCCAGTGGATGTCGTAGTTGACGACCATGTCGCAGTCTTGAAGGTTCTGCCCCTCGGAGATGGCATCTGTGGCGATGACGATATCGATCTGCTCAGCAGCCGGATCGCCTCCCTTCGAGCGAGGCGAGAACGCCGTCAGCAGGCTGTGCATGTCGTTTCGCGTGCTCAGAGTGCTTTTATTGTTAGTGCCGGTGATGAGTGCAGCGTGCAGGCCGAGTTCTGCACGTGCCCAGCTGGCTACTTCTGTATAAAGGTAGTCGGCAGTGTCGGAGTAGGCGGTGAAGACCAGTGCCTTCCGATTTCCCTCATTAGTGGGCTCCTCGGCCTTCTGACGAAGCACTTCCTTGAGTGCCAGGAGCTTGGCGTCACGACCAGGGGCAACGGCACCGATGTCGGCCAGCACCATGCGCAGCCGGTCCCGGTCGTCGCGTAGATCCTGAAGCCAGGCAGCGCGGTCGATGTCAGCTAGCAGCACCTTCAAAGTACTGCCGATAACGTCCTCCAACTCTTGATCATCGAGGTCGGCGACATCGTTGAGGCTCTCAATGGAGACACCGGTGCCGCCTGCGGTGTCGTACTCCTCCACTTTGGCGATCACTGCCTCGACCTTGCCGAGTATCTTTGCCACAGTGCGGGTGAGCGATGCCACCGACGACTCCAGCCGCTTTAGCAGCCCAATTCGCAGAAGGTGGACGACGTTGGCGTCACGGTCGGACTGCCGCCAGACCCGGGCGCCACCGGTACGCAGTTGCTGGTCGTAGAGTTCGGCGTACTTCTCTGCCTTGCTAGGCAGCACATATGAGGTCGGCCGGTAGGCAGCCATGTTGAGCATAAGGAGCGCATCATTGAGCTGCTCAGGTCGCATCAATCGACCATCGGCATCGATCGGCGGTGAAAGGTTGACCGGTGCAAGTCGCTCGGGGAATTTCCCAACGTCTGCCGTGCCGTAGTACTTCTCGATATGTTTGCGAGAGCGGGCGATCGTGACCAGGTCGAGCAGGCGGATGTAGTCCATGCCGAGCACGTCAACCAGCGACTTGGCCGACCTGGTAGCGGCGTCGCTCTTCTGCCAGGTCATGAACCGCATCTGCGCCTTACGCAGTGTCTGCTCGATAGAGCTAATACCACTGCTCGCGAGGGCGCCGTCTACACCTTCGGTGGCGAAGAGGACCTGGTTCTTGAGGTCGGCCAAGCGGGTGTTGACGGGGGTGGCGCTGAGCATGAGAACCTTCGTTCTCACCCCTGCCTTGAAAACTTCGTTCATCAGCCGCTGGTAACGGGTGACGTGACCCTTGAGCTGGGGATTGTTTCGAAAGTTGTGAGACTCGTCGATGACCACCAGGTCATAATTGCCCCAGTTGACATGTGCCAGGTCGATGTCACCCGACCTGCCGTCGGCGCGGCTGAGGTCGGTGTGGCTGAGCACGTCGAAGGCGAACCTGTCGGCGAGCAGCGGATTGCGAGTATCGTTGGCACGGAAGATCGTCCAGTTTTCCCGGAGCCGTTTCGGTGTTAGCACGAGGATGCGATTATTGCGCAGCTCGTAGTACTTTATAACGGCCAAGGCCTCGAAGGTCTTGCCGAGACCCACGCTGTCAGCAATAATGCAGCCGTTGTGGAGTTCCAGCTTCTCGATAGCGCCAAGCACGCCATCGCGCTGGAACTTGTAGAGCTTTCGCCACACCTCAGTGTTGAAGAAGCCGGTCTTTCCTTGTTTCTCAGCGTCGTCGTCTGCCTCGCTCACGAAGTCTGAAAAAAGCGTGATCAAGATTCGCAAATAGACCGACTCGGGTGGATTGTCTCGATAGAGCAACTCGAGCTCCGTCAAGAACCGCTCACGCGCGTCCTCACTTGCCTGTTCGTTGTGCCAGATGCTTTCGAAGTTCGCGGCGAGCCGCTTAACGTCGGCAACATCGCTGATTTCTTCCGGAAAAATCAGGTCGTCCGACGGTGCCAGCCCGAGCCCTTCGGCGTCGAGACCAGATCCGCTCACGGCGTACGGGAACATTCCACTGACGCTCACCCACGATTGCCGTGTACGCCTCGTTAATCTACGGACCTGCAGTCGTTCTCTAGCCCACTCTGCACAGTCTCTGGCGATTCGGTGCTGGTTCAGTCTCGCGCGGAGCCGGTGCTCATTGCTCAAGCCATTGAGCGGGTACGACTCCAGTGAGCCATCCCACAGAAGCAGGCGACATGAAACGTCTGAGGCAGCCTTTATTAGCGCGTCGTAGACATACACCGAGAATGACTCGCTCAACGCATCCACCCTCGTCGCTCCTGTGAGATGGCGACGAAGGCTATCGATGATCGGTCCAACGGCCTCTGCGTTTGTCACGTTAGTCCTCACCGCTGCTAGAGTTTTGACCAACCGCCAGACTTCGCGCGGGTGGTGTGTAGACACCGATCCTAAGGGCTCCCAGTTCCGTAGAGGACAGTACCCATCATGCGCAGAGTGAGTCCTTCATCGTGACAGTGCAGGTGGGACTTCACCCAAGGCCGCGTAGTTAGTCGGTGGGTGAGGCTGTCAAGGAGTAGATCAGGCGTGTCGTAGCGGTGGAGCAACGGACCTCGGGTAGAAGCGGGGATCTTCCAAGATCGTCCTACTGGTGAGGTCCTGTTGCGTGATCGGTATGCCGTCCCTGTGCCCGGACCGGTCGGCGATGCCCAGGGCGTGTTCGGACCCGGTCACCTGGGTGAGCTGACCCGTCACCTGCCCGTCGATCTCGTCGACGCCGTCGTGGAGGAGACCCGGACCGTTCAGCGGCGGGTGCGGTGCCTGCCCTCCCGGGTCGGGGTGTACTTCGTGCTGGCGCTGGCGTTGTTCCCGTCGCTGGGATATCTGCGGGTCTGGGACAAGTTGACCGCGGGGCTGAGGCCAAGCCCGCACCCGCGTCCCAGCGAGAAGGCGTTGCGCGACCTGCGTCGCCGGCTCGGGCCGGCGACGCTGAAGGCGGTGTTCGAGGTCGTGGCGGGTCCGTTGGCGCAGCCCAGGACACCGGGTGTGTGTTACCGGCGCTGGCGGACCGTCGCCTTCGACGGATGCAGCTCGGTCAAGGTTCTCGATCACGAACGCAACCGTGCCTGGCTGGGCAGGATCGCGACAGCGGTGGGCTGGGCGGGCTACCCGATGCTGCGGCTGATGACATTGTGCGAGACCGGCACCCGTGGCCTGCTCGGCGCGGTCTTCGGACCGATCTGCGAGTACGAAACCACTTACGCGAACGATTACTGCCACTGCTGACGCCCCGCATGCTGCTACTTGCCGATCGGGGGTTCGACAGCAACGCCTTCCTCCAACAGATCGCAGACACCCGGGCCCAGTTTCTGATCCGTCTGAACCACCGTCGCCGCCCCGGCGTGCTCGCCGTCCTGCCGGACGGCTCCTACCTGACCCGACTGGGCAACCTGCAGGTCCGGGTGGTCGATGCCCGGGTCACGGTGACCACCAGCGGCGGCGACCGGTGGAGCGAGCATTACCGGCTGGCCACAACACTGCTCGACCACCGCCGGGACCCGGCCTCGGCGCTGGTGCGTCTCTACCACGAACGATGGGAAGTCGAGTCCGCCTTCTACGCCCTGCGCCACACTGTGCTCGACGGACTGGTCCTGCGCTCCCAGGACCCGAGCGGGCTCGCGCAGGAACTGTGGGCCCAGTTGACCGTCTACCAGTTGCTGCGCATGGCCATGGTCGAGGCCGCGGAGTCGCGTCCGGGCACCGATCCGGACCGCACCGGCTTCACCATCGCCCTGGAAACCGCCCGCGACCAGGTCATCCTCGCCACCGGCCGAGACGACACCACCAGCATCACGGTGGGGTCGATCGGCCGGGCGGTCCTGGCCGGGCTGCTGCCCTCGCGTCGAACGCGGATCAGCCGCCGCAGGGTCAAAGCACCGATCTCCCGCTACCACTCCCGGCCCGCCGATCCCCGCCCCACACGCAGTCGGCGCATCACGCACCTGGACATCGACATCCACCAGGCCACCGCCACACCACCGCCTCCCGTCGTCGACACACCGCACGACGTTCGACGCGTAAGCCTGGGCCCAGGCGTCCCCGGCTCCGGACACCGCAACTTCACTACGCGGCCTTGGGTCAAGTCCCGGTCGCGATACGGACTGGGTGGTGGGAACAGGGCGGGCAAGGCTTCCGGTAAGGCAGCAGTCGACCAAGATCCAATATCCCAATCGGTAGCCTCACTGTGCTGTAGCACCACGCCTGCGGCCAGGTTCTGAACCGACAGGGGGCGCGCCGCACCAGCGCGCCGCGCCCCCTGTCGATCAGCCGGTCATTCGTCGGTGTCGTCGAAGTCGAGCTCCAACTGCTCCGGCGTGTCACCGATCACAGCAGCTCCGGGTTCAGCCTGCTCGGGATCTTCATGCGGTAGGGCGTAGGCGTGAGTGAGTGCTGCGAGGTGGAGCACCAGCGGCAGTTTCAACGCGTCGGCGTAATCGTCGGCGAGGCGTTGCTGATGCACGAACATTGCCCACTTCTCGGCCTCGTCATCCGGCTGCAACGCCACCACGGCCAGTTCGAGCAGCTCCGGGTTCCACGCGGACTTGTCCGGCTTGCGCTGTGACGGGCCACCGCCGTTCCGGTGCTCGGTGAACTTGCTGACGTCCCGGCCGACCTTGTGCTTGCTCGACTTTTCGCTGGTGCTGTAGAACACGCGGCCCGGGTCATCCTGGTCGACGACCCACAGACCCTTGGCGGTTCCGGCGCTTCCGTCCTTGTCAGGTGCCCACCACTGCGCGGTCTCGTCCCGGTCGCTGCTCGCGACCCGCACGATCCGCAGCTGCCTGCCTTGCGCGGCCAGCCGCTGCAACGGCCCCTTGCCCAGGCGGATCTTGTTTGGGACCAGGCCGCCGTTGGTCAGCCACGGCCACCGCTCCCTGGTGTTCTGCGCGTGCGTGAACACCAGCGTGGGCTCGCCTCGCAGCTTGTACAACGTCTGTTGGACGAACCGGGCGGTGACCTCCTCCTGCTGTTCCCGGGTCTTGAGGTCATCGCCGCGGATCTGCCCGGTGAGGCTCCTGAGCAACTCCGGGTAAGGCACCCACTCGTGCATCTGCGGCGTCCGGCCCATGACGCAGCTCTGGCCCTCGCGGATCAGCACTGCGATCGGGGTGAACACAGGGCGCTGGTTGTCTTCGCTAACACGTCGTTTGACTAGCCAGAACGCCACTTGGTTGAGATTCGTCGGGATGTGCTCGCCGACGGAGTGGCGTGGCGTGAAGCGCATGCCGAGTTGCCGCAGGCCGTCGGCCCACGCCGCTGCGGCGCGGTGGGGCGCGCTGTCGTCGCCCTGCTCGCTCCCGGGCACCTCCAGGAACTGGCTGACCAGACCGGTATCGGCGCAGCCGAGCCTGATGGCGTACTTGGGGTCGGCGGTCCGCTTGAACGCCGCGCGCCCCTCCAACTCGACGAAAGCGACCGACGCAGGACCGGTGGCGTCGCGCATCCAGTCGCGCACCAGGTGGTGCACCGCCGTGCGGCGGTCGAGGATGGCCGCGTCCCAGTCTTTCCCCCGACGGGGCTCCTTGGCTCCACCGAGGCGGTCGCCCAGCGCTCCGAGGTCGCGGACGTGTAGGCGCACGGTCAGTTGGGGGTGTTCCCAAACCCACACGTCTGGCCCGGTGCGCGTCCGGTGTCCCGCGAGCCCCAGGTTAGCCTCGGCTGCCTGGACGAGGTGGTCGCGCATGACGTCGCTCTGCTTGAGCAGCACGGCGTTCAAGCCGGCCGAACCCACCGCAGCGGCGACGAGTCGACGTAGTTCCTCGGCGTTCTCCTCAGCGATCACCGCGTTGTGCGCCTCGGTGACGGCCGCTTCCCCGACCGTGGCATTCTTCTTCATCGGGGCCTTGTCCTGGAGCAGCCTGTGCGGAACCTGCGGCAGGCTGCTCTTGTACAACACGCGGCCGGTGGTGAACTCCGGGGCGAGCGCCTGGGCGGCCCACTCGGTCAGCCTGCGCCTCTCGGCGGGCATGATCCCGGCCTTGACGCCGTGCGCACCCATCATGGTGTGGTGCACGACGGCCGCCGTCACCCCGTCCCGGCCGCCCAGCCAGGTCTCCGGCTCCTTCGCCATGAGTTCCGCCGACGGGAGGTTGGCGATGGGGGTCACCCGGGCGAGCATCCCCTCGGGGCCGCCCTGCGCCCACTCGTTCCCGCGGGTCCTGGGGTTCCACGTCAACCGACCCACCGCGAAGCGCTCGGGTGACGGGCCGTCGGGCACGAAGCTCTCGTCGGCCAGCAGGTACACCGAGACGCTGCCCCGTGCGGGCATCCAGACCATGTCGCGCACCCACCGCCGCACACCGGTGCTGATGTTGACGCGTGGAACCGGGGAGAACGGCACGGTGCGCAGGGAGACCCGGATGTAGGCGGAGTAGTGCCACGACCTGCTCTTCGCGCCCTTGCCGGTGGTGTGTTCGAGTGGTGGCCACGACACCAGTTCGGCGCCGGGCGCACCCGCGGTCTGCGCGACTTGGCGGAAGGTGAGCTTCTCGCCGAAGTGCTCGTAGGGCGCGAGCCGGGCGATCCGGGCGGCGAAGGTCTCGGGCAGGAGCCGCCACAGGTGGGGCGCCGGGACGGCGGTGCCGCCCTCGGACACCGTGTGCTCCAGCATGTCCACGCTCAGCAGGTCCCAGCGCAGCGCACCGACGTTCAGCTCGCGGGCGACCTCCTTGACGAGGGAGTGCGCTTCCGGCTTCGGCTGCATGTCGCGGAGCCAGGCGTGGATGAAGTTCGCCATCACCGAGGTGGGGTACGGGTCGGTCGCGTACAGCCAGGGCCGCGCGTCGTCGAGCGGCGCGTTCGCCGCGACCGAGATCAGGTCCGGGGCGACGGCGGCGATGACCTGGTTGAGCCTGCGGATCGGAACCTGCTTGATTCGCTCGGACCGGTCGTGCCGGTACAGGCGCAACAGCGGCTCGCGCCAGGAGGCGGGGAACGACAACGCGTGCTGCGCGACGAGGAAGGGGCCCGCGTCGGCGGACGGGACGAAGGACGCCGGCTGGATGTGGTGGTACGCCATGATCTGGGGCCTTTCGGGGAGGTGTCGTTCAGTCCATCTCGGCGAGCGCGCGGTACAGCGGCTCGTACAGCGAGGTGACGAGTGACTTGTCGATGTCGGGCACGGAGTCCTCGTCGCCGAAGTACGGCGCGAGCAGCGCCCGCATCCCGGCCAGCAGGCTGGTCGCCGGGGTGTCCGTCGCGTCCAGGCCCGCTTCGCGAGGCGAGAACGCGGCATCGACGAACACCACGCGGGCAGGCACCCCGCCGCGCACCAACCGGCCGATGACCTGCCACATCACCACCAACTGATCCCAGGTGAACGCGGCCTTCTCGGCTTCGGGCAGGCTGCTCCACGACAGCCGGCGGGTCAGGAACCGGTTCCACTTCCCCCGGGCGGCCCGGCGGAAGGCCAGCGCGGCCAGGTCCGGGGTGCCCGCGGCGAGCGCGGCCTGGTGGAACTCTCGCCGCGCACCGCGCACCTGGCGCACCGCCCAGTCGTTGATCGCCTGGACGGCGAGGGCGATGTCGTCGGGGCGCGGGTGCGGCCGGGCGAGGAAGTAGACGGTGCCGATGGCGGCCTTGCCCCCGGTGACCACGATGTTGTGCCCGCGCTCGACGGCGAGCAGCGGGGCGACGAGGATCTCCCCGCCCCTGCGGGCGAACGTCGCGACGTCCCCTCGGCGCAGTGCCTTGACGTCCTTGTCGCGGGGCAGTGCCGTCCAGGCCGAGTCGACGTCCGCGTCGTCGGAGACCAGCAGCGTGATCCGCCCCGTCCACTCGGGGATCGAGTTGAGGTAGTGCGCCGCCCGCTTGGCCTCCTCGTAACTGCCGACCAGCAGCAGGGCGCGGCGCCGGTCGGGGTCCTCGATGTCGGCGAGCTCCAGTTCCAGCGCGCTGCGCGAACCGGCCAGGCTGCGATCCGGCTCGGCCAGCTGGTGCAGCATCTGGATCAGCGCGTGCGGGCGCTTGTCCGGATCGCAACCCGACAACCGGATCGCGTTCGTGCTGTCGGGCCAGTACAGGAACTCCTTGCGGAACTCGGTCCGCAGGATGGCGTCGACCTCCTCGGCGTGGGGGCGCAGCACGGCCCCCACCTCCGCGTGGACGTGGTAGCGGCTGGAGGTCCCCGCCCAACTGGTGGCCGACATCAGCAGCACCTGCGGACCGGGGCGGCCGTCGACGGCCGGCAGGTTCGGCAGGTCGAGCAGGAGCTCTCGCCCCACGCCGCTGCACCGGAAGAAACGCAGCTCCCCGCTCTGCTCGCCGTCCTCGCGGCGTTCGTCGAGCTGGAACTGGAAGCCCAGCACGTTGCCCATCGGTGACTCCGGGATCACCGGCTCGTAGTCGCGCGGCGGCCGACGTGACAGCACGTTGGACGTCGAGTCGAGGTTGAGGGCGGCCTCGACGCGTTGCCACATGTCGGTCATGAAGTTCAGCCGGTGGTGCAGCGCGGCCAGGACGAGGGTGAGTTCGAAACGTGGTGCGTGCACGGCGAGATCCGCCGCGATCGCGGCATCGTTCGCGACCAGGTCCAGCAGGACGGCCCGCACCCGCGCCCGCGCGCCCGACCCGTGCGGCGCGTGCAGCAGGCCCAGCGTGAGGTCGACCAATTCGTTCACCAAGCCGACGGTGTCGTCGTCCGCGCCCGTCGCCGGTTGCCGTTGTAGCGGGTCGTCCCGGAAGCGGTCGAGGACGCGGTCGATTCGGTCCCGCGCCCCGGTGCGCTCCTCGACCGTGGCCCCGGCGGGGGTGGGTTTCGGATCGTCCTCCCGCAGGTCCGGGAACCACGTGTTGATCAGCCACTGATGCAAGGTGAGCGCGCTGAAGTAGTCCTGGGTGATCCACGAGCGCAGTGAGGCGTCCTGGATGAGCAGCGCGTACAAGCGATCGGTGGCGGCCGTAACCGTGTTGACGGCGTTCGTCCAGTCGTCGACGTCCTGGGCGGAGAGCTGAAGCCGTCCCTGCCGTGCGAGCTCCTGCAACTTGTGGCCGGCGACCTCGTCCAGCCATGAGTTCGGCGAACGGCCGACGAGCGTCGTCGCCGGGGCGAACGCGGTGTCCAGCTGCATCTGCACCCGGTCGGCTTCGTCAACCACGACCAGGTCGCTCATCCGGCAGGCGAGTTCCAGGTAGCGCAACCGCTGCTCGTGCAAGGGCTGGGGCACGGACGTGTGCACGAGGCTGGCCGGGGTCGCCACCCACACGTCGGTGTCGACGAGTTCCCTGGCTCCTCGGTGGCGCGGACAGCGCGTCCACAGCGGGCAGACGTGTCGCTTCGGCCGTTCGGCGGGTGCGGGTTCCGCGTCCGAGGGCTCGTGCTCCTCGACGAAGAGGGCCGTCGCAGAGGGGGTCGCCGGCTTCGGCACCGGGTAGAGGCTGGTGCACGGGGCCTGCCCGATCCGCAACGCCCGGTCGGCGTCGAGACCGCGTAGCGCGTCGAGGGGGCACGCGCTGGTGACGTAGGTGAAGCCGGGGTGGTCGTGGGTGAGCATGGTCGGCTCACCCGCGGTGGTCACGCGCCGGTGCAGCCGCTGGATGTGGCGTTCCAGGGTGGAACGACCGAGCACGGGTGCGGCGCGAACACCCAGGCGGGTGAAGAGGGTGACCACGTTCAAGGCGTCGGCGACATCTCCTACCACGATGGTGGTCCGCAACCCGCGGGTCGTGACCGCGCAGAACGTGAGGATGTCGCGCAGGGTGCTCTTGCCCGCGCCAACCATGCCCACGAGGTGGAGCAGGCCGTCAATGCGCAGTTGTCCGGTGACGGTGAACTTCGCTCGGGCGTCGTTCCTGGCCAGCAGGCTCACCCTGGCCAACCTGTCCGCCCAGTGGTTCGGCTTGCCGTCACTGAGGCCGGACTCGATCTCGTCCATGCGCGCGGCCGCCTGTTCGAGCTCGGTCCAGGTGACCTCGATGGGCCTGCCACCGCCCGACGGCAACGCTTCCAGGTCGTGCCCCTGCGGCGCGGGGGCGGGGAACAGGTCGTCGGTGAAGGTCACCGCGTGTCGCCGGTCGCGTACGGGGAACCAGTGCTCGCCCGGGCCGGCCACCGGCAGTCCCTGCAAGGTGAACGGCGGTGCGCCGCTCAACAGCTGTTCGTACTGGTCGAAGCGCCCCGGTGCCCGGGATGGACTGCGCCGTCTCGGAACGTCGTCGGCGGAGTCGAGGTCATAACCGCGCAGTGCCTGCGGTACCCGGACGTAGGCGTCGAGTGCCCGCAGCCACTCGCGACGTCGCCGCAAGGGGAACAGGTAGTGCCGGCCGCGTCGAATGCGAACCCGCTGCGCGTCCGTGCGGACGTCGCCGAACGCCTCGCTGTAGGGGTATCCGCTGAACAGCGTCCACGCGTCGGCTGCGGTGCGCATCGGCATCGTGCCTTCGAGCAGGTGCAGACCCAGTTCGACATCCAGCAGGTCCGCCGGGCGGAAGGAGGTCAGATCCTTGGGCCAGGCTCCCCTGAGCTCGGTGGACATGCCGCTGTGCCAGCCGCTGCGGTCACGCATCCCTATCTCCTCCGGTGTTCGCGACGGTGCGGCGCCGTCGCAGCGTCGCCTTCGCCTCCCGTACGAGTTCGCGGTCGGTGAGCAGCGAGACGTAATCCGCCATCCCCTCTGGCAGGTTCTGGAGGAACACCTCGCGGTACCCGTCGCGCTCGGTGAAGCGGTAGTGCGGCACGACGAGCAGCCCCCGGTCGTAGGGCGGGTCGGGCCGCAGCGGCACCGTGGCCCGACCGAGTAGCGCGGGATTGGCCCGGTCCTTCACGTCGAGCGCCCACACCCGTCCGTCCGGGAAGCGCACCTCCAGGTCGTAGGCGTCAAAGTTCGGCCACATCACGGGTGTCAGCCCTAGAGCACGCAGTTCGGCCTCCAACTCGATCTCGGCGAGTCCCGGTCCGGTGATGAACGTCCGCAACGGTCGGGTCAGCTGGTGGATGCCACCGCCAGCGGCCGGGTCGAGCACACGGGAGACCCGGACGGGTTGGCGACGGCACCGATCGAGCAGGCAGATGTAGCGGTCTTCCCCGACGGGCACGAGCAGGCAGTTGCACCCCGCGCAGACGGCGGCCTTCCCGTCGCGGACGTACCGAGCTGTGATCGGTGAGTACGACCGCTTGACCGTGTCGTGCAGCAGGTCGAGATCAAGGTTTTCACCGAGTCGGGCAAGCTCGATCGAGGTCAAGGTCGGTTGCTCGATGAGCAACCTGCGGAACGCGGTGTACGCCTCCGGCGCCCGCGCCGCCCGACACAGCGTCAGCACCTCCCGCATCAGGTCGTTCTCGAACCGCTCGGCGGCGGGGTCCGGCGCGGAGACGGCCCACTCCAGACACTCCTGGGTCGGGCTGCCGGTCTCCGCGTCCACCAGCACGAGTTCACCCGCATCCTGGTCGGCGGGAAGCGTGAACGGCCACCGGGACAGCGGGCGTTCGGCAGCCCAGCGCACCAAGTCCGGGACACTGCCCGGAGGCCGCACTCCGCGCCGGATGCAGTGCAGCACCACGTGGTTGTAGGCGTTCTGCACCACGTCTGGATACACGGGATCGCCCGCCGTGCGCAGCTGCGACAGCCGGACGAAGGCGGTCGCCAAGAGCCGCACGAGCGGCTCACCGTCGAAGTACGCCAGCCCGGCTGTGGGCTTGTCACCGGCCACGACGGCCACCTCCGAGGGCACTGGAACACCACCGCGACACGGGACAGGTGCCACACACCCTGGCAGTCGGCCGGGCGGTGAAAACCTCGTCGCTGCGCCATGGCTCGGCGAGGTCGTGCAGCACCTGCCGCGCCTTGGCGACCCGGTCCGGCTCGTGGAACGGCTCGATGCACTCGACCGTCGCGCCACCGGGGCGCAGCGTTTCCAGCTCGACCCGCGCCCCGGTCAGGTCTCCGCCGAGGTGGCCGTCGTTCAACAGCACCGTGGCCAACGCGAGCTGGGGGTAGGCGTCGAGCGGATCGTCGTGGAAGCGGCCCTCGAGCTGGGTCGTCTTGGTCTCCCGCCACACGACACCGCCATTGTCGTGGAAGAGCACGTCGGGCTTGGCGATGACGATGACGTTTGCCGTCGTGTCGTAAAAGGTCAACTCCGGTTCGACTCGCACGTCGGTGATCGCACCCGCGTTGAACGGGCAGGTGTCCAGATGCTGCCCGAGCATCTGTGAACCGGCCCGTCCCAACTCGCCCGACATGATGTCGGGGTCCTCGCTCCAGACCCAATCCGCCATTGGCATGTCGTAGGCGGTGCACTCGCCCTTACCGAGGCCGTGGTTGACCTCCAGCACCTGGTGCACCGCCTTGCCGAGTTCAGCCTCCGCGCTGTATTCGTCGGTGCGCGGCAGACGGACGCCGTACGCGAAGGACATGGCAGGGCAGTCGCGGTAATACCTGAGGTCGCTCATCGACACCTTGCGCAGCGGCCACGGCGAGCGCCGCCCTGGGACGCCGAGCAGGTTAGGCGCCTTCGGGAGGTCTTCGCACGAGGTCAGCAGCTTGCACTTGAGGCATGACGCACCAGGACGGGCCTGTCCGCCCCGCACCAGGGTCTTGACCGGTTCCGCTGCGTGTTCGGCGAAGCGCTCACGCGCCTGTTCCGGAGTGCCGTCGAACAGCAGCGCGTACGAACCGTCCGTCACGCCGACCTCGGCGACCCGAACCCGGTTGACGGGTTCCGCGCCCAGCAGCCGGTATGGCTCGGCATACCTCTCCGGCCGCGTGGCAGGCTCGCCCGACGCGGCGACGTGCGCGGCGTGTGCGATCTGGGCGGCTGGACGTTCGCGCTTCCCGGCCTGACCGACCACCAGGAGCCGGAACTCGCGCAGCTCCGTGGTCGGGTCGTGGTAGCGCCGTCCCCAGGAGGTGTACTCCCAGGTCCGGCCGTCCCTCCTGGCCCGGAGCACCCATTCGTGCTCACAAGGCACCACCGGAGGCGCGTCGGTCGGTCGGCTGTTGTCCAGGTAGGCCCGCACCGCGTGTTGGACGAAGGTTCGCTGGACGTCGTGCAGCGGAGGTGCCGCCCGCTCGGCTCGCTGTAGTGCGGCGTCGAGCGGGAGGTCGCCGAACTCGATCATGTCCAGCACGTCCTGGACCCGACCGAGCTGGAAGTCCTCTAGTCGCTCCCGAGGGTGACGGGCGGGGAACCGCGCCGAAACAGCGGGCCTGACCTTGGCCGCCGTGTGAGGCAGACATGCCTTCTCGGCCTGCCCGGCCATTGAGGAGCTGACGCGCAGCCGTCGGGAATCACCCTTCAAGCCGGCTGGCATCCGCCAGGGGTCGGTCACCGGACCTCCCAGTCCTTGATCCGCTGTTGTGGCCCCACCTGACCGACGGAGCATGTGAACTCTAACAGATCTAACTGTGAACAGTGCCAACCAACTAACGTTGGCATGGTCAGCGTAGCCGTGACCAGGGCTTCACGGCATGGGTGAGCTATGATCGCCTTGGTGTTTCTGCACGTAGACGACTCGATGGGAGATGCGGCATGGCAACGCGAGGGGTCGAGGTGACCGCTGCGGACATCGCTCGCATCGCCGATGTGAAGCCAACTGCTGTCAGTAACTGGCGCAAGCGGCATGGTGACTTCCCGCGTCCGGTCGGTGGTACGGACCGCAGTCCGCGCTTCGACCTCGCCGAAGTCGAAGCATGGCTCACCAAGCAGGGCAAGGTCGGCGGGATCGCTGCTGCCGAGAGGCTCTGGCAGGCGTTCGAGTCCGCACGCGACGTCATGCCGAGCGAAGCTGCCCTTGCCCTGGTCGGGCTCCTGTTGTTCCAGTTGCATCAATGCCCGGACCGGGAGATACCCGAAGACAAAGCCGACTTCGCACGTCTTGTCGAGCATGCGGAGCACACCTTCGCCGAGGCCCCCGGAGCCGATGCGGGGGGCTTGGGGGAACTGCTCCTTTCGGTTCAATACGACCTGGGAGCGCGTCACCTCAGCCTGCTCACGGCAGCCGCTGCCGCAGCAGCCGTCGACGGGGCCGCGGCCACCTTCAATCAGATCTGTGATCGATTTCTGGAGCAAGGAGCTCGGGTTGGCTTCGCCACCACTCCTTGGGAAGTCGCCGACCTCATGGTGACCTTGGCCGGAGACATCACGGGTACCGTGGTCGATCCCGCATGCGGGAGCGGCACTTTTCTCCTGTCCGCTGTCGAGCACGGGTGTCGAAGGGTGCAAGGGCAGGATGTGAACCCCTCGACAGCACTGGTCGCGGCACTCCGCCTGGCGTTTCGCAATGCGGATCCGGCGAACGATGTAGTCTCATTCGACGTTCACGCGAACGATTCGCTGTTGGATCCGGTGTTTTCACGTGGGAAAGCGGCGGCGGTTTTCAGCCACCCGCCTTTCGCGGAGCGGAATTGGGTTTACGAAGAACTGCAGGACGAGGTCGACTGGGAGTACGGCCTGCCGCCTCGCACGGAGTCGGAACTCGCTTGGGTTCAACGAGCGCTGTCCCATGCCGCGGCTGGTGCGCCGGTCGTGATGCTGCTTCCGCCCGGCGCAGCATTTCGACGTTCTGGACGGCGTATTCGTGCGGAGCTACTGAAGCGAGGGGCGTTGAGGGCGGTGATCTCACTGCCGCCCGGATTCGCTGCCCACTACTCGCTTCCACTTCAAATTTGGGTGTTGCAGCGACCGCTTCCTGGAGCGTCGATGCCCTACCCGCTGCTGCTGGTCGACGTGGGCGAGGTTGTGAAGGACTACAGAGGCGCATCAGAACAAGGAGAAGAGATCCGCGCCTTGGTCACTGACATCTGGTCAGAGTTCACCTCGGCGCCGGACAAGTTCGCTGAACGTCCCGAAGTCGCCAGAGCCGTTCCAATTGTGACACTGTTGGACGATGAGTGCGACCTGACTCCGCGCCGCCATCTGCCACGACCGGTGCGCCAGGCCACATCGGCGACAGCGTTGAACTCGACACGCGCTGCCTTCGAGGACGCGCTGCGTAGTCTGACGCGAGCGGTCCCTTCGATGCCACGCTTTCCTGTTCCCGAACTGGCGGGCGCGCGCACTGTGACGCTGAACGAGTTGACGAAATCCGGCGTCGTTTTGCTGCGTCGTCCTTTGTCGACCGGCCCGCATCTGATCGCCGGAGATGCGAATGCGGGCCTCGTCCGCTACCTCACAAGTCAGGACATTCTCCTTGGGCGCGCGCCCTCGCGGACCGGCCCTCTGCCCGATGATATCCTCGAAAACCCCCCGATTCGGGTAGACGACATTCTCGTGCCGATGTTCGCCAAAACGTCCATTGCAAGAGTGGCAACGGAAGATGACGCCGGTGCCCACCTCGATGTCGGCATCTATCTTGTCCGCACTGATGTCAACATCTTGGACCCCTGGTACTTGGCTGGCTGTCTGTCCAGTGGTGAAGGGAGTCGTCAAGCCCGCTCGGTGACGAGCTCGGCAGCAGTTGGCAGTCGCATCGACCCGCGTCGGGTCCGAATATTCCTCCTGCCTCTCGAGCAACAGCAGGAGTATGGCGCGGAATTCCGTCGAATTGCCGACTTTGTGCGATCCATGCGCACCGCGCACGACATTGGTTGCGAACTGGCTCGCAACTCTGCTGATGCCATTTCGGCCACCTTGAGCGTGGCCGTAGAAGAAAATGCACCGCCTTTCTCGTCGATCCTTAATGGTTCGCAATAAGTTGCAACTTGCGAGGCGAGCGATTGTCCGAGCGGTTGGCTGCGCAGGCCTGGGGCCACTCGGTGACGAATGTCTGCCGGGACGGACGCGCGGCCTGATCGGCGGACGTCCCACCCGAAGAACGCCATGGCTGCTGGTCAGATGGGGTGGACACGAGCACAAGGTCTCCGATCCCGTCCATGGCCAGGAATTCCCGCTTACACGAGGCGTCTCACAGCAGTCTGACCAGGAGGTATGGGGCCCGTAACGGGATGGTTCTAGTTAGCGATCAAAGTTAGGTCGTGAATCGCTTGAGGGAGGGCTTTGACAGTGTCTGCGCCGTCGTGGGTGCGAGGTGACGGGTCGGCTGCCGAAGACCTGTTACGCCGCGCGGTCAGCTCCCTCCGAGGCCGTCAGGACGCGCTGCTTCTTGCTGCGGACGGCCCAGACCGGCCCGACCTGGTGCTTGTCGACCGCCGGGTCGGGCTGTACGCGATCGAGGTGGAGCCGCATGGGTATTCGGCCGAGGATCGAGCACCGTTTGTTCGGCTCAACCGCAAGCGTGCCGAGCTGCGCGATGCACTCGGCGACCTCGCGGCCACCGGTGTCGGCGCTGCCGTGGTCCTGGGCGCGGTGACAGGGCGTTCGGTGAGCACGGCACCGGGCAGCCTGGTGCTCACCGGCTCCGACTTCGATGACCCGGCGTGGCCGGACCGCCTCCCGGCGCGCCCCCTCGATGAGGTGGCATTCCGCGCAGTCGTCGAGCAGCTCGCGCCGTCCGTCGTGTTCACCCGTCACGGGCGGACGACCACCGCTGATCCGGGGTCCTCCTCTCGCACAGACGCCCGGATCCAGCTTGACGGGGCGCAGGCCGCCGCAGCGCTGGCACCGGTTGACGACATCGCGGTAGTCACCGGCCCGCCGGGCAGTGGCAAAACCCTCTTGCTCGCTGCCCGTGCCCGTCACCTCGCCGCACACCATCCCGACTGGCATGTGGCGGTGGTGATGTACAACCGTGCGCTTGTGCCATACGTAGCGAGCCTGGTCGGCTTGCCCTCGGTCACCGTCGCGACGGCAGGGCGGTTCGCGCACTCGCTCGGGTTGCGGATCAACTTCGAAGGCGGCGAGCCGGCGGCCGAGGAGTTAGCGAGGGCCCGGAGCCAGGGCATTCCGCGCACCGTTGACGCGCTGCTAGTCGATGAGGCACAGGACTTCGACCCGGCCTGGCTGGAGTTACTTCTCGATACCGTGCGCCCCGGTCGCGGCGGCGCCCTGATCGTGGGGGACGCGGCGCAGAGTCTCTACCGCGAGTTCGACCTTAACGAGGTACTGTGCGAGCGCAACGTTGTGCGCCACACCCTCATGCGGCCTTACCGCAGCACACGTCCGATCCTGCGGGTCGCCGGGGCGTTGACACCGACCGCTTCGCTGCACGGGCTCGAATGGGCGATGGACGGCGAGCCAGTAGACCTGGTTTGGGCGAGTTCCTGGGACGAGCAGGCAGCCTGCGTGGCCGCCGAGGTGCACGCGATGATTACCGACGGGCTACGGGAGCCCCACGACATCGCGATCCTCGTGACGAAGCGAGCCGGGACACTGCGGAGACTGCAGAACGCGTTGAACACCCGTCAGGTTCCATACGAGTTGGTCGATCGCGCGAATGCCGACACGTTCGACCCGTCCGCTCCGACGGTGAAGCTGCTCACTGTGCACTCCGGCAAGGGACACGAATTTCCCGTCGTGGTCCTGTTCGGTCTGGAGGCGCTTCCGGTGAGCGTCGATGACCGAACCCGTCAGCAGGAACGGGTCGGCTTCGTCGGGGCGACACGCGCCAAGGACCAGCTGCTGATCACCTACACCCGCGCGAACGCGCACCTGGAACGGCTCATTGAGCTCGGCGACGATGTCCGTCGCTGGATCTGGCCCGACGACTACGAGGAAAGCTGATGGCGCACCTGCACGTCCTGGGGGACTGGCACGGCCCGGGGGAGCAGAAGACGGCCGAGCGGCTGGCGGCCGATCTACCCACCGGTTGGGATGTCGTCGCTGGGCGGCAGGTCCCCGCCACGAACGGCGCCGTCGATCTCGACCTCGTTGTGGTCGGGCCGCACGGCGTGTACGTGTGCGAGGAGAAGGCTTGGGGCCCGTACGTTGTCGCCGGCGAGGTCGCATGGTTCGTCAACGGGCAGCAGCGTCCCAACCCTGCCAATCAGTCCTCACACGCCGCCAGGGTGCTGGCCGGACGGCTCAAGACCAAGGTCGACGGATGGGCACAGGCGCAAAAGCAGTTGCCTCGCGGGTTACGGCCAGTGTCACCACACGTTGTCCTGTCGCACGACACGCTGACTGTCGAGGGTGCCGGTGAGCTCGGTGCGAACGTCGTGTTGCGCCTCGCCGATACGGCAGGCGTGCTTGTCGGCCTCGACTCGGCGCTCGGCCCGGCGATGGCCCCACTTCGGCAACGTCTGATGAGCTACCTGCTCGGGCTGGGTCCGCGCCCGTCCGCCGAGCACCCGCGGCAGATCTTCCAGTACCGGGTGCTCGACAAGCCGCACCGCGAGGGCCACACCCTGGTGTTCCCGGCGGTGAATTCCGCCGGGCAGCTCTTTGGCCTCTTCGCGGTGCCCGTCGATTCGGCGCCTAACCCCGACCAAGCTCGCATTCTCGCTACCCGGGAACACGACGCGCTTGCGACTCTGGCCGTGAAGGATCGCACGTGGCGCGTGCAGGACTGGTTCGACTGGGAGGGCTATCGCGTCACGCCGATCGCCGTTGCGATGGACGGCACCAGCCTCGGCAAACTCGCGGCGATGAGCCGGCCCGCCCACGACAGCCTTGGCCGGGTGCCGTCCGAAATCGGTGTGGCGGTGGTACACGACGCGTTCGAGGCGCTCGCCGCCGTGCACGCGGAGGGGATCATGCACCGGGCGCTGCAGTTGCGCAGCGTCGAGGTAACACCTGAGAACCGCGTGCGGTTCCGCGACTTCAGCCGGGCGCGGTTGCCCGAAGCGGTGACAATCGCCCCCGCGCTCGATGACGAACACCGGTCAGTGGCATTCCGCCCATCCGGTTGCACACTGGAGTTCTTCCAGCCCCGCGACGATGTCTACAGCCTAGCCCTATGTCTCGTGCAATGGCTGTACGGTGACGCGACCGACCAGCCCGACCACGATCTTGCGAGGCAGCGCGCCGTCGCCTACCCAGACGTGGGGCCGACACTCGCACGGTGTCTCGAGCCCGTGTACACCCGGCGGCTGGACGCGATCGACGCCGCCACCGCGACCGTCCGTCGCCCCGAGGCGCTCGAGCCAGCCGTGGCCATCGCCCCCGGAGCGCTGATCGGCGGCCAGTACCGGGTCCACCGCCAGCTCGGTGAGGGGTCATGGGCGGTCACCTGGCTCGCTCTCGACGAGCAAATGGACAAGTACCGAACGCTGAAGCACCTTCGGCCGGGCCGTGTGACCTACGAGCAGGCAAAGAACGAGTTCCACCACGCCGATGCGCTGCGCAGTCATCACTGCGCCCGCGTGTACCTCCTGCTTCCTCAACCCGAGCCGGGAGTGTTGGTGCAGCAGTACGTCCCCGGACAGACCTTGCACGAACTTGCGGCAGACCTGCACCGGACCGATCGGCGCCTCGAACCCGACCAGGTCAGACGGATCGCCGTCGACGTCCTGCGCGGGCTGGCGGACGCGCATCAGCAGGGCATCTACCACCGCGACGTCAGCCCGAAGAACATCGTCGTCGGGGAGGACGGACGAGCCGTACTGATCGACTTCGGGCTGGCCGTTCATAGCGACGCGGCACAGTCCGCCGTCGGCTCGCCTCCGTTCACGGCACCGGAGGTGTGGACCAAGCGGCTGTGGTCGCCGTCGGCCGACATCTACAGTGCGTCGGCGTCGGTGCTCACCGCGGTGCTGGGACGATACCCGTACGCGGGACCTGGTGTGGAGGAACGCGGGACGTTAGTGGGGCCCACCGCGGACGACGAGGCCCGCTACGGTCGCGCGCTGCTCGCGGCGCTTTACGAGGCCGTCGCATACGAACCCGGTGATCGACCTGGCGACGCGGCGGCATTCGCCGACCGAGTGCAGCGCGCCCGGGACACCGAGCAGGCACCAGGCGGCCGGGAAATCAACCCGACGGTGGCGGCTTTGCGCGGCCTCTACCGGCACAGCATCGTGGGCAACGCCGGCAATCGCGGCCTTGACGACGCGTTCGCGCAGCAGACCTATGCTCCGACACTGCTGGACACCGACCTGCTGCCGGCGATTCTGAGAGGTGAGCTGGACGTCGTCGTGCTCAGCGGCAACCCGGGTGACGGGAAGACCTCGTTCCTCGTGCAGGTCGGGGATGCGCTGGATAAGGCCGGTGCTACCGGCTCGGTGGACGCTGCAGGGTGGCGCAAGACGCTCGACGGCCACACGTTCGTCGCCGTGTACGACGCGTCGGAGTCCCACGGCGAGCTCTCCTCGGATGCACTGCTGTGTAGGGCCCTCGATCCCGGCGCGGGAGAGGACCCGGTGCGACGTACCGTTCTGCTCGCCGCCAACGACGGGCGTATCGAGCAGTTCTTCACCGATCACGAGGACCGCTACCCCGAGGTCGCGGAGCAGGTTCGGCGACAGCGTGACACGCTCGCGCCGTCTGGAGCCCGCATCGTGCTCGTCGACCTCAAGCGCCGTGCGCTCGCGCTGCCGGAAGGCTCGGGTCGCGGATTGGGCCGCACCATCCTCGCGATGCTGACGGACCCGGACAAGTGGTCGGTGTGCGAACGCTGCGTCGCCCAGGCCGTCTGCCCAATGCGGGGCAACGCCGAACTTCTGCGCACCGAGGGTGCCGGTAAAGCGGTCTCCGAGCTGCTGCTCACCAGTCACCTGCGCCGCCGGCGGCGAGCAACGGTCCGCGACGTCCGGTCCGCCTTCGGTTGGCTGATCACCGGAGACCGCTCGTGCGACGACGTACACCGCGAACACGAGCAGGGGCAGGACCCTGGGGCCGGCTCCGACCGACGTGCTCCCGATCTGGCGTTCGCCGCCGGCAGTGGGGACTACCTGGTGCAAGAGTGGTCCGAACTGGACCCGGCGGGCCTGACGGCGCCGGGGGTCGCGCGGGCGGCCCGCGCGATTCCGCGTCTGGTGCCTGATCTCACGTCCGTCGATCACGCGATGATGGCCGACCTCAAACGCCGGTTGTTCTTCGGCGAGTGGACCGCCGCCAACGCGAAGCACGAGGTGCGCAGCTACCGGTACTTGCTGGAGTACATCGAGGCGCTGAGCGATCCGGGTCAGGCGCTCCCGCACCTGCTGCGGGGCATTTCGAGGGTGTTGGCCTATGTCGGCTACGAGGATCCGCATCTCGCCCTGCGCGAGCGCACATTCGACGATCCGGCGGTGCGGGCAATCGTCGTGGTGAAGGAGTTGCGCGCCGGGGAATTCGAGCTGCGAACCGAGACCGTTCCGTCGGCCTACGTCGAGTCGTTTCCCGACCAACTCGTGCTGCGGCACGTGCCGTCCGCCGCTCGGCTGCGGGTCACACTCGACACTGCGGAGCTGCTCCTGCGTGCGAACGCGGGGGAGATCCTGGGCGACACCGCTTCAGCCTCGCTGCGCCGCGAGGTGCAGGGCTTCGGCGACCGGCTGCGACTCCAACCGGCCACCAGCGTCCGGATCGTGGACGGTTCCGGTCGTGCTGTCCGGGCGTCGGTCCAGGACGACCGGATCGTCCGGGAGGCGCGATGACCATTAACCTGCCCAAGCCGTTGAAGACCTACCAGTACCGCGATCTCACAGTGTTCTCCCTGCTCGATGTCGACACCGACCGAGTGTTGCCCCATCTGTTCGAGCTGTGCGTCAAGGGAGGCCGGTCCAGCCCGTCACTGACCAAGGCCGACGACTTCGCAGGATACCGCGACCGGCTGCTGTCCAGCGGCTTCGTCGTCGGCTTCGACGACGCGGACGACCAGGCGCTGCTCGACGGCTGGCTGCGGTCGTGTGTAGTCGAAATGGGCGTGGTCGGACGCAGCCACAGAGGGGAGCAGATGGTCGCCGTTGCCCCTCTCACCCTGGCCGCATACCGAGCGGGCCTGCCGATCCAGCGGGTCCGGCAGCGCGGTGTGGCCGACTTCGTGTACTTCCTGCTCCTCGCGGAAATGAGAAACCGGGGATCTGCTGCGGAGCGGGCCGATCTCCGTACGCTCGTCGCCACCATGGTCGGCCGTGGCCTTGCGATCGGCCCGGCACCGGAGTGGGAGCCGCAACTTGCCGACGCCGCGCAACTCGATATCAGCGCGCTTCTTGAATTCCGATTCGTCCAAGGTTTCGAAACAAAGGGAGCGCGATCGGTGGACGAGGTGTCCGCAGACAGCCCGCTCCCCGGTGTGTCAGCCGGAATCGGTGCCACTCTCCTCTCGCACATCCGGGCCTACGGCGACCGGTTGCCCACCCAGGCACTGATGTCGAGCTTCGCCGCGCTAATGGCGTTGAGCGCCTTCAGCTTCACGCTGCGGGCCGACGCGGCGGCCCGGGAGCTGTTGCGGACTGGAGTTCTGCCGCCCGACATGCGTGACGACGCACCACCCAGCGCCCTGGAGTTGTACTGCGACTTCACCGGGGACATCGGAAGCGAATCGGACAAGCTCACCCGCCGCTGCGTCGAACGCGATCTCGACCGCGTACGACTGGCATTCCGCGATCGCATGACGTTCGTCGTGGTGGAGAACGCGCTGACGCGGATGACCGCGGAGCGGGAACGCCGCACGACCCTGCGCCGACCCGAGCAGCTTGAGCAGCTCGCGTCGTTGCGCGAGCACCGCAGCGTGGAGAACTACGCCGGAGGGCGGGTTGATGACATTGTCGCCGAGCCTGGGCCCGACGCCACCGAACTCGAACGGGAGTTCCTCGGCCGGACTCAGGGCGGCAGCGACACTGAACTGGATAAGCTCCTGAACATCCTCGAATACGTCAACCTGAACAAAGCGACGACGAACGCCGTGATGTGGTTCCGCTCGGTCGGCGGGTTGGCGAAGCCCTATGGCCTGCTCGACGGCACGCTCCGCAGCCGCAGGTCGTGGCGCTACGCCCCGAGCGACGAGCTGCTCACCGCGCTGCTGCTCGCGGTGTTCGTCCGGGCAGACGGGGCAAACTACCGGCCCACGATGTCGCTGCGCGAGCTTCTCGACGCCTTGCGTGACAGGTTCGGCATCCTCATCGACCGGCCGCCCGCATTCCTCGACGGCGCGGAAGCCCGCGCCGCCGCCACGGCCAACCTCGAGGCCTTCAAGCGGCGCCTGCAGCTGCTCGGCTGCTTCGACAGCCTGTCCGACGACTTTTCCGTGCAGCGCGTCCGTCACCCTCTCGGAGACTCCTGATGCCCGACGCCTCAGCCACCGGCCTGCCCGCACAGGTCATCCACACGGTCGCCGCCCAACTCGCGAGCCGGCTCGTCGATCGACGGCCCGGCCATTGCGTGCGCATCGACAGCATCCGTCCTCAGGACGGTCACGCCCTGGTCATCGCCCTGCGCACGAAGTTGCCGGCAGAGACGGCGAACGTGTACGTGCTTGTCGATCTACCGGAGGACGCGGACGGAGCAACCTCCATTCCAGCCGAGCGCGCCGTCGAGATGCGCAACCGCAAGGAACGCCTGCTCGTGCTGCTGGTGCCGGTCGGCAACGGGTCGGCCGCGAGTTCGCTGGACAACAGCTTCGAGCGCCTCGACATCGCGGCACTGCTGCGCGACGCAGGGGAGGCCCTCGTCCGCGAAGTCGAGGACCATGAATTGCGTTCCGCCGTGACGCGGGTCGGCCGCGAGCTCGGCCGCTCCCGCCCGGTCGAGGCATGGGCCCGCTACGTCGCCGCGGTGATGGCTGACCCGAGCTGGGACACAGTCGGCATGAAGCTTTGGATGATCGGGCTCGTGCCCGATCTCGGCGGCGCCGCCTTGCTAGACCGGCTCGGCCGCAACGTTCGATGCGTCAGGGCGATCTCCCGTCCGGTGCGCGCGGTCGCCCCAGTGACCGACAGGCTTACCTCGGCCGGGCTTGAGGAAGGCGACGAGCGGGACCGGATCACCCGCTATCTCTCCAGGCCGGGAGTAGACCTATCCGACACACCTGCATGGGCATCGGCGCTCATCGGATCGCCGGAGGTCCCCACCTTCGAGCGGTGGCCGCTGGCCGTGCGGCGTACCGTCGACGTCGACCAACTGCGGGTGGACACGTTCCTCAAGGAGGACGGAACGCTGCGCCCCGGCACACAGCTGCGGCAAGGGGTTGCGGGAAGTCCGCCATATGCCGAGACCGGTCCGGACCGCCCGGCAACGGTAAAGCTGACGTGGAAGACCGAACCTCGACAGACCGATGGCATCGACCGCTGGTTGCTTGAAGTCCTCCCACCTGTAGACCTCCGCGATCTCGACACCGAGCCGTTCGCGAAGCAGTCGGTCAAGGGCGACAAGCGACAGGCCACCGTACGCTTCGAGCTTGCCGAGGAGGACCTGGCCCAGGGCGCGCTGCTGACCGTCCGCCTGACCGCTCTGGACTCCGCCGGGCAGACCGTCCTCCTTACCGACAGCAGTGAGGCCATGGACGAGAGCCAGGAATTCACGGTGCACTGGGAAGCCGAGCCGATCACGGCCGCCGGCCGCCGGGCATCCACACCATCGCTGGTCCAAGCCCGGCTCGATGCGGCACTGGACGCTCAGGACGACCTGCGATGCGACACACCGAGCTGGGACGCGAGTGGCTCGACCTTCTCGGTGCGTCTGGGCGGACGGCGCACAGCACTACTCACGCTCAGCCCCGCGCTGGTCGGGCTACAGCGGCTGCTATTCGAGGATCCAGGTCGAGCGGTCGCCTGGAAGGCGACCGGCCGGCTGGGGGAAGTCATCCACACGCGTGAAATCACGCCGATTCCCGGTGCGCTCCCGCCCGCACTCGCCGAGCGCAGGCGCCGCCTGCTCACCGGCCTCGCAAACCGCTCGCCGCGCGACATCGTCGAGACCCTCGACTGGGACCGCGAGCTGCGGGAGGACGTCGCCAGCTACTGCCAGAGCTTCCGCAGGGCGCTCGATGCGGCGGTCGACGAGCAGACCCGCATGGCGTTGTTGACCCTCGACACAGTGATGTTGAGCATTGACACGGCCGGGCACGATCCCATCGCGGCAGTGCTCACCCTGCCCCTGCACCCGATGCGCTTGTCCTGGTTCGCTGGCTACGACGAGACGTTGGGGCAATGGGCTGTGGAGCTCTCCGGAGCCGGCCGCACGAAGGCCGAGCGTCGTCGATCGGTCGACGGCACGCTCGTGCGCCGCGTGACGCCCGCCAACCTGCCATTCGTCGTCCCCGGTATCGACGACCGACTGCCGTATGTCTATACCCGAGAGGCTACGCTCGGCACCGGCATCTACCTCAACCCTCGCGAAGCCGAACCCGGCGCGGCTGTGCAGGCGGTGTTCGACGTTCTCGGCCTCGGACGCGGTGATGTCCCGTCCGACGTGCCACCGTCGGTCGTCGCCGAGCGCGTTGACGCCTACCAGCGGGTGCACCCCGGCCAGACGTCCCTCCGGGTCCTCGCGTTCAACCCGGGGTCGGGCGAGTTGCTCGCCGACGCGCTGACATCCTCGGTGCTGGGTCGGCTTGATGATGAAGACGGCGACGTCGCGCCGGCACCGCCGCGCATCGAGGTAGTCGGATACTGCCGTCGACGCTCACTGACCGACCCTCTACCCGCACTCACCGATCTACAGGGTGAGGTGGCAGCCCGGCAGGTGCAAGGCGCTCGGTCCTACTTGACGCCGCCGCTGGGCATCAGTGTGCGATCACACGACGAACTCGCGACGGAATCCTCCGCTGCGCACCTCGCCGTCGTCGCCGACCTCGCGTTGGTCGATGTCGGAGGCCAGACGGACAACCCGGACGTAGCCACATCGTTTCGTAACCTGCTCACTCCCGCGTCCAACCGGCGCGTCGCGGCCGACGGACTAGTTGCCTGGCAAACCTCACCAGCGCTCCGGCCACAAGGTCGTGTGGGCGCCGCCGACGCCGTCGACGCGCACCGTGCGTACGGAACCGCACTAGCGGCCGCGCTCGGGTTAGGTGAGGGGAGCATCGCGCTCACCGCCGCACTCGGCACCGAGGAGCTCGCCGCGCTGCGATCGGCCCACCAGCGTGCGGACTGGGTGCTCACGCTCGACCGGCACCTGGGCATCGACCTGTACACCGCACCGTCCGATGACGGACGCTCGGACCAGCCGTACATTCTCGACTACGCCCCCGACTTTCTGGAAGGGCTCGGTCCACGCCTGACTGTCACCACCTCCCACCGCAACGAAGTTCACCGCTTGCTCGCCGATGCGATGACCGAGCTGAATCTCGCCGCCGTCGACGAGTCGGTGCGGGACATCCTCGGACACCTACAGGTCGTGTCCGGACGACTGGCCCTGCGGCTCGTAGGCCGGTCCACCTTGGCGACAGAGGCCGTCAGCCTCGCCGCACTGATCGCCTCCTTGCGTTCCAAAGGGGAGCTGAGGGACACGATCGTGGTACCCGTCGACGCCCACCAAGACGTCTTCGGGGACACGGGCGGGGATGCCGGGATCAGGCGATGTGACGTGATCCTCGTCCGAGCCACGGCTCGGACGTTGCGGATGGAGTGCGTCGAGGTCAAGTCACGTCGAGCGGCCGCGCTGCCGACCGCACTGGCCGACGAGATCGTCGACCAGCTGGAATCAACCGTCGCAATGCTGAGCGACACCTTCTTCCGGACGGACCCCCCTCGCATCGACGCCGAGCTGCAGCGGGCGCGCCTGGTGGGAATCCTGCGCCACCACGCCTACCGGGCACAGGCCACGGGTTTGCTCGACTCCGGGCGTCGCGCCGACCTGGAGCGGCTCCTCGAGCGAATGGAGGACGGCGCGATCGTCCCGGAGATCAGTAAGACCGGCTACGTAGTCAGCCTCGGCGACACCGCCGGGTTGCCGCGCGAGCACCGTGGAGTCCGGATCAACATCCTCACCGCAGCCGACCTCGACTCGGCGGGACTCGCTCCGGTCGGGCCGTCGGCTCGGCAGGACTCCGGTGCCGAGCCCGAGCCGAGCAGTGCCGGACGACACTCGGACGGTGATGGTGAGCTTGCGGATAGTGGGAGCGGCACACCTCAGCCGGGGGCGGAGCCCGATCTGCGGCAGTCTTCGCTCCCGGCAACCTGGTCGACCAGCAGCGAAGGAAGTAGCGACCAGGACGCGCCGCGGTCGGCTCCGCCCGTGGCATCGACTGATCCTTTGCCAGCAGACTCCGAGCAGTGCGCGGAGGTACCATCTGGCGAGGTTCGCGAGTCCCAAGATCCCTCGCCAACGCCACGCCAAGTGTCTGAACCCAAACACCAGGAAGCCGAGCCCCCGCAAGTCGTCGACGTCCACCTCGGACGGGACGCGCATGCCGCAGACGTGCGATGGCGCATAAGCACCTCGGGCAGCCCACACATGTTCGTGTTGGGTATCCCCGGGCAGGGGAAGTCGGTCACCACCCGACGTGTCCTTAACGCCTTTGCCGAGCAAGGGTTGCCTGCCCTTGTGCTGGACTTCCACGGCGACATGGCAGCTGCTCCCGCTGGCGGTGCCGCTGTGCTCAACGCCTCGGACGGCCTGGACCTCTCCCCATTCGAACTGCGGGACGGCGACCATAGCCGCTACGCCGAGGCCGCGTGGGAGTTGTCGGAGGTCATCGGTTACGTCTGCGAGCTGGGCGAAATTCAGCAGAACGTCGTCTACGAGGCCGTCCGCGACCTCTACAGCCAGCACGGTTTCGGGACTGAGGCTGGTCCGTCGGGACTGCCAACGATGGTCGCACTGGCCGATGCCGTTGCCGCGAGGGAGCGTGGTGGGCGCGGGCGTAACGTCGCAGCCCGGCTACGGCCGTTGACGGACTTCGGGCTATTTGTGGACCGTCCAGGTGATCGGAGCTTCGCCGAACTCCTGAGGACCGGTGTAGTACTCGACGTCCACGAGCAGATGGAACAGGTTCAGCTTGCGGCGGGCGCGTTCGTCCTCCGGAAGGTGTACCGCGAGATGTTCCAGTGGGGTCAGACCACCCGGCTGCGCCTGGCAGTGGTGCTCGATGAAGCCCACCGGCTAGCCCGTGACGTCACTCTGCCAAAGATCATGAAGGAAGGGCGCAAGTACGGGGTTGCCGTGGTTGTTGCGAGCCAGGGCGTCGACGACTTCCA
The DNA here is from genome assembly GCF_042732085.1 of Actinosynnema sp. NPDC059797. Taxonomy (NCBI): domain Bacteria; kingdom Bacillati; phylum Actinomycetota; class Actinomycetes; order Pseudonocardiales; family Pseudonocardiaceae; genus Actinosynnema; species Actinosynnema sp. NPDC059797. The sequence continues at coordinate 46,318 of NZ_JBHWIE010000004.1, read as the reverse complement.
CCGTGACGTGCTGAGCAACGCTGGCACGAAGGTTGCCTTCCGTTGCAACTTTCCGCAGAGTCGCAAGGTCGCAGGATTCCTGCGAGGACGCATGGGGCAGGACATGTCAACGGCTCTCGAGAACCTCGCCGTCGGACAGGCATATATCTCCACGCCCGAACACGCCGAGGCACGGAAGGTATTCATGTCCCGCAGCTGACACTGATCCGCTACTGAATGAGCTATTCCGGATAGCGGACCGTCGTGCTTGCGCTGCGTCTTCGGCAGTATGAGAGGGTAAAGTTTTATTATTGGCCTGAATGGCTAGGGAAGCTCGTGTTCGTCCGGGGACGGATCGCCGAACCGTTCCAGGCGAACCCGGTATAGGTTCCGCATCCGGCGGTAGTCGAACTCACCGCCCTGCGGAACGCGCTTGACCTCCAGTAGTCCTCGCCTCTCGAGGTCGTTGCGGCCGCGGGTCCAGGTGTCGGATGACAGGCCGTACAGGTCACGTTCGCCAGACGGGACGTAGGAAAACTGGGTCTTGGCACGTTGCACGTCACGGATGACCATCAGCAGCGCCAGCGAGGTGGCGGGCAGGTCGATGATCCAGCCATTCGTCCACAGTTCCAGGGGGAGGCTGATGTACCACTCGCCCGCGTCGACTGGCCGCTTGTACTCGATTCCGGGTTCGCCCGGCGCCTGAGGTGTCAGCAGGGTGATCTGTGGTGGCGCTCCCTTGCGCGGAGTCAATTTGACGAACCCTTCCTTGTCGAGCCACCGCAGCGCGTCGGCCATACGGCGGGAGGGCTGTGCTCCCGCAACAGCCAGCATCTCGGCCCAGTAGCCAGGCGTCGGCGGAGTGCGCATGTCGTACGGGTGCCGGGTGGCGGCCATGGTGATCGTCAAGAACACCTTCAGCCTGACCTCGCCGCCTCGTCCACCCTGGATCAGCCGCGCCAGGGGTGGTCCGCCTTCCTCCGCGGAACGGAGGAACGTCTTGGCAAAGGGGACCTGCTCGCGACGCTTGGATTTTTCCACTAGCCGACGCAGGAGTTCGACGCCTCGCTCGCGCTGGAGTGCGGTGGGGAGCTTCGGCGCCGCTTCGGATCGGGGCATGACCTACACCTTTGTACAGGAGAGACCCGGGGGTAACGGGGGTATCGGGGGTCACGGGGGTCGGCTGTCTTTCCTTGCCTGCACAGCCGGAGGAAGAGTACTTCACAGAGGTTGGTAGTCCCTGCTATTAACGTCGCTACCCTCCTGTGCAAGCACCAGTCACTGCTGCACAAGCACTAGACATAGCCTTTGACCTGGCGGTTTCCTTCCGGAAGTCTGGAGCTCAGTCCAAGAGAGCCTCGCCGCGAGGCGCTCCACCCGAGGAGGTAACCCGTGAGCACCCCACCGGCATCCCGAACCACCTGGCTGGCGATCGTCGTGCTGGCCGCCGTCGTCGGCGCGGCGATCATCGGCGGCCTTTTCCACGTCAGTGGCGCGTCAGCGTTGACCACCCTTATCTCGGCCGGGACCGCGTTCACCGCGATCACTGGCCTCGGCATCAAGATGATCGAGTTCCTCGCCCCGTGAGGAGCGCTACGCGGCCGCGGCCAGAGTGATCTGGTCGGCGTCGGTGTCGAACAGCTCGGCGTAGCGGCCCCAGTCGGCCCACGGTGTCAAGCTGTTGCCGGGTACCTGTGGTGGAGAAGCCACGCCGGAACGCGTCGAGGAAGAAGCCAGCGCGGAGGTTGCCGCCCGCGGTGGCTCTCAGGACATGGGGGATGGTGCGCGCGAGCGGGCCGGTCGTGCGCCTGACTGGCGGTTTCTCCTCAATCGTTCGTCGTGGGAGCATTCCGTTTAATGTCTTCGGTGTTGGGGTCAGTACCTGTCGGCGCTGTTCACACTGCCGTGTGTGGAGCAAATCTGGAGCAACTGGCAGAGCCCAATGACGTGCGACGGCTTCGAATGGCGGTGAACGGCACCGGCTGACGTGCGGGTTCTCTGTTTGCGCTGGTCAGGGGAATGGTCGGACCACGCTGGCAGAGTGAGGCTCAGCTTGTTGGCTGAACTTCGCCGCAGTTGGCATGGATGGGTGGGTGTTGGGAGTAGTTTTTGATGTGGTGCGATTTGTGCGTCTTACGTATAATGGCGGCACGCGGATTGTCTGGCTGGACCAGGTCTAGTGACTCTCCTGGACCGCGCGCCCTGATTTGCGAGGCGATGGTCAGGTGGTGGCCTCGGATCCAGTCGGTTCGGTAGAACTCGTGCTGGTGCTCTCGTTCTTCTCGTCCGCCTCAATGGAGGCGTAGCGCCGGCGTTGAAGCTCGTCGCGTTCCACGTCCGGGATGGTCATCGACTCGGCGAGCACGGCGGCGAGTGCGTCCACTTGAGTGTTGTCGATGTCGGCGTGGAAGAGCCACCGGATGTTCTCGTCGCGTGTGATTAGGTCGATCGTCGAGCGCGGGCTTTTGTCCTGCGTCGTTGTTGATCGGACGTATCGCACCTGGTCGACCGGGATGGCTTGGTGGATCTCGGCTTGCTCGAGGAACGCGTTCGTCTTGGCTGTGATGATACGACGGTCCGTGACGGCGATCAGGGTCTTCGCCGCGGACTTGTCCATCGCTGCCGCCAGCATGTCCTTCGCCCCGCCGAAGATCGCGGAAATGGGGTCGAGGGTGTCGGGCTGGTCGGAGAAGGCGAGGACGCGTAGGGTTTCGCCGTCCTCGAAGTGCCATCGCAGAATGCGGAGGTACGGTTGTGGATCCAGTGATTCGGGTGCGCAGGTGACGTCCGGTACCTCGAGCGGGGGAATCGGTGGGTGGAGGGTGTCGGCTAGAGGCTCGATCGCCTCCAGGAGCCGGGCGGAGGCTTTGCGTGCTGCCTTTACGTCTTTCCGGATCCCTGGCAGCGGCCACGCGTCGGGGCTGCGGAGCTCGGCGGTGATCCGCAGTTCCCGCGTCAGCGCGTCGACAATGTTGGTCGTCTCGGCGAGGGTGGAGTCGAACTCCGCTCGGGTGTCGCGTGCGATGACCTCGGCGTACTGCGCCTCGGCGGCGTCTTCGCGTCCAGCGGCTCTCGCCCTCGCGGCGCGGAGCGCGTGGTACCCGGTCCATGCCTTGAGGGCGGACAGGAGGGCGTAGACGTCGAAGGCGATCGCCTCGGCGTTCGTCTGCAGGTACTCGCGGTGGCTGCCGGTGTCGGTCCGACCGATCTGCCTGACGTGGTCGCGGACGTTCGTCTGATAGAGCTCGAGCTGTTTCTGCAGCAGCGGTCCGCTGCCCGCGACGTCCTCCCACAAGGACGTCGGGACCGACTCGATCTCTCGCGCCTGGTCGACCGCGCGGTCGACGGCGGCGACGAGCCCTGTCAGTTCGGCCCACTGGTCCTTGCGGATGGTGGTGAGGACCTGATTCGTCGCCGCGAGGTTGGTCTTGACGAGGCTCGAGACCTCGCTCAGCATCATCTGAAGGGCGATCATGGCCAGTGCCGGCCCGATCGAGGCCGCGATCGGCGCCTTGCTCACCGCGTGCACGGGGTAGAAGCGGGCCTGGTGCACGATGCGGCCGGAACTCATCACCGCTCCGAGGTTCCCGCCGTCCTTGGCGGCGAGCGTCGCGCCGCTGTTCAGCAGGGCTTGTGCCGTGCTGCCGATTCTGTAGAGCCCTTGCACGCCGGCGAACGCCTTGCCGAGGTTGCCGGCCACGGTCGCCGCGTTCCCGATCGAGGCGAGGATGGCCGAGATCTGCTTGCGGTCGGCGGCCGGCACGATGCCGAAGTCGATCAGGTCGGGCTTCAGCTCCGGCGGAACCTCACCGGCGACGACACCCACCCCTGGGAGCACCTCCACCAGGACGGTGGACGTCGTCGCGTCGGTGTCCGAGTCGTCCGCAGCGGGTGAGTCGGTGGTGTCGCGCCGGCCGTTCTCCTCGGGCTCGGCGGTCCCCATCGGGTCCGAAGGGTCCTGCATGCGATCTCCTCCCGCAGGCGCGCAACGGCCGGACCTCGTCCGCGTTGGCTGCCGGAGTCTACGGCTCGATGCCTTGCGGGAAGCCCGAATTCCGGGGGTTGGCCCCAGGCCGGCTGGTGCCGGGCACGGGTGCACCCGGCGGCTGGGAGCGCCGTACGAGGACGTCGCCGGTGGCGGCGGCCGGACGTGGGGGTGATCAGCGCCGCCGGGTCTGCGGTTCCCGCGGGTGTGGCGAGGTACCACGCGCCGCGTGCTCGTGGGAGTTCCGCCACCGAGTGTGGGAACCTCGTGCCGTGGGCCGATGCCTGCCGTCGCCGGGTGAGGAGGAGGTGAACCTGGTGGACCCTTTGCCGGAGCAGGTGCGGTGTACCGAGGAGGAAGCCCTCGCCAACCTGCGCGCCGTGCTCGAACTGTGCGCGGCGGGGGAGGTGAGGCGCAGCGACAAGACCGGTCGGCCGTCCGCTGCGACCGTGCGCACCGTCGGCGCACACCTGGTGCGCGGTGACTTCTACCCCGAGGAGCCCATCGCGGCGTTCGCGTGGCCGCTGCTGCTCCAGGCCGGTGGCCTCGCCTCGCTCGACGGCACCCGCCTCCGGTTGACCCCGAAGGGGCGGGCGGCGCTCGGGAAGCCGTCTGCCGAGGCCGTTCAGAGCCTGTGGCGGCGCTGGCTGACCCATGCGGTGATCGACGAGTTCAGCCGGGTCGAGCAGATCAAGGGTCAGCAAGCCCGCAACGTGCTCACCGCGGCCCGGAAACGGCGACAGGCGGTCGCCGCGGCGCTGGCCGGCTGCCCGCCGGACAAGTGGGTCGACGTGGACTCCCTGTTCACCGCCATGCGGCGCGGCAACATGAGTCCCACCATCGCCCGCACGGAGACGGCGCTGTGGAAGCTCTACCTGGTCGACCCGGAGTACGGCAGCCTCGGCTACGAGGGTCACCACGACTGGGAACTGCTCGAAGGTCGCTACACGCTGGCCGTGCTGTTCGAGTACGCGGGCACCCTCGGCCTGGTCGACCTCGACTACGTCGACCCGCGTGGTGCGCGTGACGACTACGTCGACAACTGGGGTGGTGACGACCTGGACGCGCTGAGCCGCTACGACGGGCTCATGGCGATCAGGCTCACCCCGCTGGGCGCCTACTCCCTCGGTCTGACCGAGGCGTACCGACCGCCTGCGCCCGGGGCCGCCGGGACCCGGCCGCTGAAGGTGCTGCCCAACCTCGACGTCGTCGCCACGGGCGACCTCGGCGCCGCGGACCGGCTCGTCCTGTCCGCCCACGCGGAGCAGACCGCCGACCGCGTCTGGACGGTGTCGGCGGCCGGCCTGCTCAGGGCGCTCGACAACGGTCGCGACCTCGGCGAGTTCGTCGACTTCCTCGCCGAGCGGACCGGGCACGACCTGCCCGACGCGGTGCGCACGCTGGTCGCGGACGTCGAGCGGCGGAGCTCGCGGCTGACCGATCTCGGCCACGTCCGCGTCATCGAGTGCGCCGATCCCGCGCTCGCCGCGTTGATCACCCGTGACCGCGCGGTTCGCGCGCTGTGCCGCCCGATAGGCGACCGCCACCTCGCCGTCCGGGTGGACCAGGAGCCGAAGTTCCGCAAGGCCCTGCTCAAGCTGGGGTATGTCGTCCCGGCCGGAGTCCGCGGAGGTGGGCTCTGACAGGGTCGGGCGTGCGCGAAGTGGTCGCGGCGCTGCCGGGACCGCTGGACGACCGGACCGCGCGGCGCGGGCCGAGCTGGGGGAGTGGGCGGCCCGGCACCCCGTGGTGGCCGCTCAACCGGCGTTGCTGCTGAGCGCGGTCTCCTCGCGGATCGGGACCCGGATCGTGCAGGGGGACATCACCGGTCACGCACCGTTGCGGGGGTGGTCAGGCAGGGGCGTGTTGTCGGCGGGAGGCCGGCGCAGGGCTTCGACCTCGGCGTGCAGGCGGCGCGCCGCCGGGTCGTCGTAGGCCGTGAGGAGGGCGGCTGCCTCGTTCAGGTGGGTCGCCGCGGCCTGCTGTTCGCCGCCGGCGAGCAGGGCCACCGCCAGGTTGTGCAGTGCGACGGCCAGTGCCCACCTTTCGTCGAACCGCCGGAACACGTCCGCCGCGTAGCGGTGGAACTCGGTGGCGTCCTCGTGTCGGCCCAGCGCCTGGTACGCCTCGCCGGTCGCGTCGAGGGCAGAGGCCTCCCGGACGCGGTCATCCAGCTGCCGTTGGAGCGACGCGGCGCGCTGGTAGGGCACCAGGGCCTCGGCGGGAGCGCCGAGCGCGACCAGCACCCGGCCCTCCTCCAGCGACCAGAACGCCTCCCAGGCCGGGTTGCGGCGGTCGCGGGCGATGGTCAGCGCGTCTTGGATGAACTCGCGGGCTCGCGCGGCGTCGCCGAGGAGTCGGTGGGCGTGGCTCAGGCCGCGCAGCGCGTCGCCTTCACCGCCGGCGATGGACAGGCTGCGGTACCCGTCCAGCGCTTCGATCAGCAGCGGGACGGCTTCGGTCGGTCGGTCGAGGTCGACGAGGGCGTTGGCGGTGTTGTTGGCGGAGACGGCGAGCCAGTACGGGTCGGCCAGTTCGGCCGCGATCTCACCGGTGCGTTGGAAGAACCCGAGTGCCGCTCTTGGTCGGTGGTCGCGCAGGAGCGCCAGGCCGAGCGCGTTGGTCGAGACCGCTTCGCCCCGGAGGTCGCCGACCTCCCGCCTGACCGCGAGCGCCTGCTCCTGGAGTTCGACGCCGCGCCGCCGGTCGCCCCGCTGGGCGTGCGCCTTGCCCAGGCTCTCCAGCGTCGCGGCCTCGCGGTGGCGGTCACCGAGTCGGCGGGCCGCCGCCAGGGCGGCCGTCCCGGTGGCGATCCAGTCGTCGAAGTGGTTGTAGCGCGCGTAGATCTCGCGCAGGACGTCCGCCAGGAGCCACACCACGTCGTCGACTTCCCGCGGTTCCAGGGAGCGGACGAGGGAGGCGAGGTTCCGGCGTTCGCGCTCGTACCAGAGGACGGCCTGCTGGTGGTCGGTGAACGGCGGGACGGACAGCGGGGCCGGCAGCGGGGGCAGGGCGCGGTCGGCTGCCTCGGGGACCAGGGCGCGGACCGCGGTGGCGGCGGTGTGGAGGTACCAGACCGCCAGGCGGTCGAGCGCTTCGTCGGTCGACCCGGGCGGCTCCTCCGCCTGCGCCTGGTTGTTCGCGTAGAGCCGGAGCAGGTCGTGGAACTCGTACCGGTCGGGCGCGGTCGGTTCGAGCAGGTGCGCTCCGGCCAGGTCGTCCAAGAGGCGGCGGGCGGTCGCGACGGTGCCGCCGAGCAGCGCCGCGACCGCGTGAGGGTCGAAGTCGTCGCCGGGGTAGAGGCCGAGCAGCCGGAACAGGCGGCTCGCGGGTTCCGACAGCGCTCGGTACGACCACGCGAACACCGTCCGCACGGCGTCGGAGTCGTCGTCCGACGCGAGCGCGTCCCACAGGCTCGATTCGTCGCGCAGCTCGTCGACCAGGTCGCGCAGCGGCGTCCGGGGTCTGCCTGCGGCCCGCTCCGCCGCGATCCGCAGGGCCAGCGGCAGGCGGGCGCACAGCCTGGCCAGTTCGACCAGGTCCTCTTCGTCGTCGTGGGGGCGGTGCTCGGCGAGGAGGTCGCGCAGCAGCGAGGTTGCCTCGTCGAGCGGGAGGATGTCCAGGCGCAGCCGGTGCGCTCCGTCCCTGGACACCAGGCCCGCCAGCTTGCTGCGGCTCGTGACCAGCACCAGGCAACCGGCCGTGCCGGGCAGCAGCGGGCGGACCTGCCCCGGGGTCGCGGCGTTGTCCAGCAGGATCAGGAAGCGCTTGCCCGCCAGGAAGGACCGGAACAGCGCGGAACGCGCGTCCAGGTCCGCGGGCACGACGTTGCCGGGCACGCCGAGGGCGCGCAGGAAGCGGTCCAGCGCCTCCTCGGGGCCGACCGGCGGTCCCGCGTCGTAGCCGCGCAGGTTGACGTAGAGCTGGCCGTCCGGGAAGTCGCCGGCCACCTGGTGCGACCAGCGCACCGCCAGTGACGTCTTGCCCACGCCCGCGGTGCCGGTCACGACGCACACCACGACGCGGTTCGCGGCCTCGTTCGACAGTTGCGTGAGCAGGTCGAGCACCTCGGAGCGGTTGACGAATCCCCGGACGTCGGCGGGCAGTTGGCGCGGCACCGGCGTGGGAGGTCGTCCCGCGCGGTGGAAGTGGACGCCCCCGCTCACGTCGCGGGCCAGCACCACGTCGTCCGCGGAACCGCTCAGCTCGTTGCGGGACTCGTCGCCGGCGCGTGCGGCGTGATCGTCCACGGTGCGGTTCAGCCGGCTGACGGCAGCCGCCGGGCCACCTCTCGGCGGAAGAACGCGCCGAGTTCCTCGCCGTGGTCGTACAGGTCGGCGACCAGCGCCTTCCAGTGCTCGACCTCGTCGGGGACGACGCACTTCACGGCTCCCGCCAGCGCGCCCTGCTCGTCGTAGAGGACCTGGTAGGCGATCTGCCGCCCCAGCAGGAACAGTTCGGGCAGCACCGCCCCGCCGTTCTCGAACGGCGCGACCTGCTCGGGACCGACCACCCGGATCTTCCCGCCCACCTGGTGCCGGACGTGGAGGGAGCTCAACTCCCAGAGCAGGTAGGAACTGATCGGCTGCTCCACCACCCGCACCCGCCGGACCTCCATGCCGCTGTCGGCGATCCTGCGCTCGTAGTCTGCGACCTTGGCGCGGCGCTCCTCCAGCAGGTGCAGGGACCTGGTCCAGTCGTTGCGGCGGGACGCTTCCCAGCTCTCGTTGTCGGCCTCGACGAACTCCTGCCGGCGCTCCAGCTTCCAGTTCACGCCGCCGTTGTCGTGCCAGAACTCGCGGCCGAAGTCCTCGAGGTACTCGTCCGGGGTCAGCCTGGTGCCGGGGAACACCGTGGTCAGCTCACTCATCGGGGATGTCCGCCTTCGCGGCGCGGAGCATGATGCCCGGGATCACGACGAGCCTCTCGTCCTCGCCGATGTGCACGCCATCGGGGAGCCGTGCGGCGTAATCGGTGGTGAGGTCGCGGCCGATGACCGCCACGTCGCCGTTGGTCAACTCCCAGACGTCCGGGCAGGTGGGGTCGTCATTGGTGACGCCTAATTGCGCCGGGGACTTTCCCAGGCGTTTTTTGAACTGGGCTACGGGATCGGCTTCCCAGGCGCGGCTCATGCCATCCCCTCGCGCTCGACTGGTCCCCGGAAAAGGCTAGGCGGTGTCACCGGGTCCGGACAACCTCGGTCACCCCATTAGGAGAGGGTAGTGATCATCGAGGATATCCAGTCCGCAAAATTGCGGTTACGTGCGCGTTTGGTTGTTATTCCACTACTGTGCGACAGTCGTAAGTGTTCGCGCAAGGGGTGAGTGCGTGGGCAGTTTTGCGGACGGGGCCGCCCTCCGTGTCAGTCTATTCATCTGTTCAGGGGACGCCCATTGGTGAAATCGGTTGACCGCACCGCTGTCTCGTTCGCCGCGGTGCCTCGCGGGTTCAGGAGTAGACGACCGCCCGTTCGCGGATCAGGTCCCATGCGCTGACGTCCAGTTCGGCGAAGACGAGCAGCTCGTCGACCGACTGGAAGGGGAGCGGGTGCTGGTGACGGGCGCGTTCGATCTGCTCGGCGGCGCGGTCGTCGAGTCCGCAGCACTGCGCGATGACCGACGGTGGGGCGGTGTTGATGTCGACTAGGCCGCCGTCGTCGTACTGCCGTGGCAGGTCCGGTCGGCCGATGCGGAGGTCCCGCGCGAGTGCGGGGTCGCGTGCGACGAGCGCGCGGGCCTCCTCTCGCCTGGTCCGCAGGGCCAGTGCCGCGGTGACGGCGGGGTCGGCGGCCCAGGGTTGCGGTGGCTGCGAGGGCGGTCGGACGGGGTGGGGGAGGCCGTAGACGTCGCGCCGGATGCCGCTGAGCTGGATGCAGGCGGCGACCATGATCGCGATGGCGCCGAGGGCGCCGATCGTGCTGCGCGCGTCCGCGGGCGATGCCGCGGACTCGCCCTGCGAGGACGGCATGATGAGTACCAGCGCGATGGAGGCCGCGGCGTAGAGCGCGGTCGATCGCCAGAGCGCCGGCTTCCGCAGGTGGTGGGCGGCGTGGGCGAAGGGCACGGCGGCGAGGATGCCGGCGCTCGCGATCACCGCGACGAAGTACCACCTGCCGCGCGCGAGTCGGGAGAGGTTCATGGTGGACCTTTCGGTGTGGACGAGGTCCCTGCCCATGGCATATCGCCGAAAGCGTCCCCGGGGTTTCACCGGGTGTGCGGTTATTCGTGTGACCGTCGGTGAGCGAATTGGCACTTTCTGTCGGCCGGTGCGGAAGGTCGCGGGTTCGCGGTGGTCTTCGCGGCCTTTTCAGGGGTTGCGGCGCCCGGTCGCGCCGGGAGTGGTGTTCGTTCAGGTCTCCACGCGTTTGCCGAACCTGCCGAGGTCCAGGCCCCACGGTTCGCTGTCGGCCGGGTCATTCGCCCTGCCGGTGTGGTGGTAGGCGTACCAGTCGTCCTCGATGGGGGTCAGCACGAGGCCTTCGTCGTCCCAGTGGTCGCCGGGATCGCGGCCCGGGCACCACACCAGTCCTGCCGCGACCGCGGTGGCGGGGTCGCGCGTCCCCATCGTCGTGCACCCGTTCCACCTGCTCAGGGATTCGAACGAGAACGGGCCGGCCGACCACGGCGGGGACGTCGGGGCTGCCGCGGCCAGGCGTTCCAGGGCCGGTCGGTGCAGGGTGAACGCCAGTCGGCCGATCGTGTCGCCCGACGCCACCGCCCAGTTGGCCGCGAAGACGGCCGGCACCACGAGCAGTGGCCACGGGGATCGCGGGGGTGGCTGCCTCGCGACGTGCCGTGCGCTCGCCGCCCAGGCCACGCCCACCGCGAACCAGGCGACGAACGCGGCAGACAGCGTCAAGTAGTAGCCACCGGGCGCGCTCACCCCCGCGAACAGCAGGTACGCCGGCAGCACCGCCGCGACCACCGGCCACCACACCAGGCCCCGCTTCGACATCGCCGCCCCCTCGGTCGTAGCTGAGGACGCACGGCGGGGACGGTGGTTGTCGAGAGGGTGCTACTGGTCGGTAACTTATTGTCGGCGTATCGGGAATCGCATACGGGCCGGCAACGTCGCATCGCCTTGACTCGTCGGCATGGCCCACGGTGAAACGGCACGAACGGCCACGGGGATCACGGTTTACGGGTGCGGCCCGGACGAGGCCGTCCTGTTCCGCGAGGTGGCGCCTCGGTTCGGCGTCACGCCGACCATCACGGCGGAAGCGCTGTCCGAAGCCAACGTCGGCCTGGCGGCGGGGAACCGGTGCGTCAGCGTCGGGCACCGGAACCGGATCGCGAATGCCACGCTGGCCGCGCTCCGGCGAGTCGGTGTCCGGTACCTCTCCACGCGCAGCGTCGGGTACGACCACGTGGACGTGGAGTACGCGAAGGGCACCGGCCTCGTGGTCGGGAACACCGCTTATTCGCCCGACAGCGTGGCCGACTACGCGGTGATGCTCATGTTGATGGCCGTGCGGAACGTGAAATCCGTCCTCCGCCGCGCGGACGCCCACGACTACCGGTTGCCCGACGTGCCCGGCAGGGAACTGCGCGACCTGACCGTCGGGGTGATCGGGACGGGTCGCATCGGCGCCGCGGTCATCGACCGGTTGTGGGGGTTCGGCTGTCAGGCGTTGGCCTACGACGTGCGGCCCAGGACCTCCGCCGACTACGTGCCCCTCGACGAGTTGTTGCAGCTGAGCGACATCGTCACGTTGCACGTGCCGCTCGACGCGAGCACCCGCCACCTGCTCGACCGGCGCCGCATCGGGCGGCTGAAGCGCGGCGCGGTCGTGGTCAACACCGGGCGCGGCGCGCTGGTCGACACCGAGGCCCTCGTCGCGGCACTGGAGAGCGGTGCGCTGGGCGGTGCGGCCTTGGACGTCGTCGAAGGGGAAGAGGGGATATTTTACGCCGATTGCCGGGAGAAGCCCGTCGCGAGCGCGTCGTTGCTGCGGCTCCAACAACTGCCGAACGCGCTCGTCAGCCCGCACACGGCCTATTACACGGACCGCGCCCTGCGCGACACCGTGGAGAACTCCATCGTCAACTGCCTGAAATTCGAGAGCGGGAACGAGCATGTCCAGGGTTAAGGTCGGGATCCTTTTCGGGGGCTGTTCCGAGGAACACCACGTCTCCGTCAAGTCCGCGCGGGAGATCGCGAGGAACCTCGACGTCGGGAAGTACGAGCCTTTCTACATCGGCATCACCGCGAGCGGCGCCTGGAGGCTGTGCGACGGCCCCGGCCCGGGGTGGGAGGGCAGCGGTCGCCCGGCCGTGCTGTCGCCGGACCGGGACGTGCGCGGGCTGCTGGTCCTGGAGCGGGGCCGGTACGAGGCGGTCGGCCTGGACGTGGTGCTGCCCGTCCTGCACGGCACGCTCGGCGAGGACGGGGCGGTGCAAGGCTTGTTGGAACTCTCCGGCATCCCTTACGCCGGCTGCGACGTCCAGACCTCCGCCCTGTGCATGGACAAGTCCCTCGCCTACCTCGTCGCCCGGAGCGAGGGGATCGCGACGCCGGACTTCCGGATCGTCGCGGCCGACGAGGAGCCCGACGCCGACGGGCTCGCCTTCCCCGTCTTCGTGAAGCCGGCCCGGTCGGGGTCGTCCTTCGGCGTCGGCAAGGTGTCCCGCCCGGAGGAGCTGCCGGACGCGGTGCGGGCCGCGCGGCGGTACGACTCGAAGGTCCTGGTGGAGGAGGCCGTCGTCGGCAGCGAGGTCGGGTGCGCCGTCCTCGGGAACGGGCCGGACCTGGTCGTGGGCGAGGTGGACCGGATCGCGCTCTCCCACGGGTTCTTCCGGATCCACCAGGAGGACGAGCCCGAGAGCGGCTCCGAGAACTCGACGCCGGTCGTGCCCGCCGACATCCCGGCGGAGGCGCGCGCGCTCGTCCGGGAGACGGCGAAGGCCGTGTACCGCGCCCTCGGGTGCCGGGGGCTGTCGCGGGTGGACCTGTTCCTGAAGGAGGACGGGACGGTGGTCCTCAACGAGGTCAACACCCTGCCCGGCATGACCTCGTACAGCCGTTACCCCAGGATGATGGCCGCCGCGGGCCTGACCCTCGCGGACGTGGTCGACCGGGTCGTGTCCTCGGCGCTGGCGGGAGGGTCGCGGTGAGGGAGGGCTTCGCCTTCGTCGACGAGCTCGTGCCCGGCGTCCGCTGGGACGCCAAGTACGCCACCTGGGACAACTTCACCGGCACACCCGTGGACGGGTACCTGGTGAACCGGATCGTCGGCACGACCGCGTTGTGCGCGGCCCTGGCGGAGGCGCGCGACGAGGCCGCGTCCCTCGGCTTCGGCCTGCTCCTGTGGGACGGGTACCGCCCGCGGCGCGCCGTGGAGCACTTCCTGCGCTGGGCGGCGCGGCCGGAGGACGGCCGCACGAAGCGGCGGCACTACCCGAACATCGACCGGGCCGGCATGTTCGAGGCGGGGTACGTGGCCGCGAGGTCGGGGCACAGCCGGGGCAGCACCGTCGACCTGACCCTCTACGACCTGGCCACCGGCGAACTCGTCCCCATGGGCGGCGGCCACGACCTGATGGACCCCGTCTCGCACCACGGGGCGCGGGGGATCACGGCGGTCGAGGCGGAGAACCGCCGGTACCTCCGCTCCGTCATGGAGGACTGCGGTTTCGCCCCGTACGACCACGAGTGGTGGCACTACACGCTGGAGGACGAGCCCTACCCGGACACGTACTTCGACTTCCCCGTCACGTGGCCGGCAGCCGCACCGTGACGCGGAGGCCCCCGTCGGCCCGCGGGGTGAGGGCGAGGGTCCCGCCGTGCGCCCGGGCGATGCTCTTGACGATCGCCAGGCCCAGGCCCACGCCCGCGTGGTCGCCGCGCACGCGTTCGGTGCCGCGCTGGAACGGCTCGACGAGCGTGGACACCAGCCGGGGGGAGAGCTTCGGGCCGGTGTTCTCGACGGTGAGCACCGCGGTCCCGGGACCGGCGTCGGTGGCGACCCGCACGGCTCCTCCCTCGGGCAGGTTGTGGACGATCGCGTTGTGCACCAGGTTCGTGGTCAGCTGCAGCAGGAGCGCGTACGAGCCGGTGGTGGCGGCCGGGTCGCCGGAGGTCTCGACGGTGACGCCGTGCTTCTCCGCGAGCGGGAGGAGCGTCTCACCCGCCTCCTCCGCCACCAGGGACAGGTCGACGTGGTCCCGGGTGAAGGACCGCTGGTTGGCGCGGCTGAGCAGGAGCAGCGCCTCGGTGAGGTCGATCGCCCGGGTGTTGACCAGGTGGAGGCGTTCGACGAGCTCCCCGGCGTCGCGGTCGGGGTCCTCGCGGGCCACGTCGAGCAGGGTCCGCGTGATGGCCAGGGGCGTGCGCAGCTCGTGGGAGGCGTTGGCCGCGAACCGCCGCTGCTCGGCGTCGTGCGCCTCGAGCCGCGCGAGCATGGCGTCGAAGGCGTCGGCGAGCTCGCGGAACTCGTCCTGGCGGCCTTCCAGCTGGATCCGGTGGGAGAGCGACCCGTTCGCGGCCAGGCGGGTCGCGTTGGTGATGCGCGTCAGGGGCGCGAGCACGCTGCCGGCGAGGACCCACCCGCCCAGCAGGCTGAACCCCAGCAGGAACACCAGCACCGCGGCCGCCTTCGGGACGAAGGCCCGCACCAGGTCGGCGCGGTCGGGCACGATCATCGGGCCGGGCTCCGACGGCGACCGCGGCGGCCCCGTGTAGATCGTCTCGGGCACGTAGCGCAGCAGGAACGCCCACACGACCGCGAGCAGCAGGACACCCGCCACCATGAGGAGCCCCGCGTAGCTGAGGGTGAGCTTGGCGCGGACGCTCAGCCCGGGTTCCCTAGCCACGCCCGCCCCGGTCGTCGGTCTCGATGCGGTAGCCGACGCCCGGGACGGTGGCGATGACCCGGGGTTCGCCGAGCCGCTTGCGCAGGGCCGAGACCGTGATGCGCACGGCGTTGGTGAACGGGTCGGCGTTCTCGTCCCACGCCCGCTCCAGCAGCTCCTCGGCGCTGACCACCCCGCCCTCGGCGGCGACGAGGACCTCGAGCACGGCGAACTGCTTCCTGGTCAGCGCGACGTAGCGGCCGTCGCGGTAGACCTCGCGGCGGAACGGGTCCAGCCGCAGACCCGCGATCTCCCGCACGGGCGGCCTGTTGTGCGCGCGCCTGCGGTCCAGCGCCCGGAGCCTGAGCACGAGCTCCCGCAGCGCGAACGGCTTGGTGAGGTAGTCGTCGGCGCCCAGCTCGAACCCGGTGGCCTTGTCGTCGAGGCGGTCGGCGGCGGTGAGCATGAGGATCGGGGTGCCGCTGCCGGAGGCGACGATGCGCCGGGCGACCTCGTCACCGGAGGGCCCGGGGATGTCGCGGTCCAGGACGGCGATGTCGTAGGCGTTGACGGCGAGCAGTTCCAGGGCGGTGTCGCCGTCACCGGCGAGGTCGGCGGCGATCGCCTCCAGGCGCAGCCCGTCGCGGATCGCCTCCGCCAGGTACGGCTCGTCCTCGACGACCAGCACACGCATGTCCCGATGCTACGAGCCGGGGCATATTGCCGGCATATCGAAAACCGCATACGCGTCGGCAACGCCGCGCCGCCTTGACTCGCGGCATGCCTTACAGCGAATCGGCCGTCCGGCGCGCCCTCGGCGCGGAACGGGGCGCCGTCCCCCGGCCCGTGACGGTCTTCGACGAGGTCCCGGCCGTGGTCAACCTCGATCCCGCCCTGCTCGGCGCCCTGCGCCGGGCCGCCGCCGACGCCGCGGGCGACGGGGTCGAGTTCCTCGTCAACGGCGGTTGGCGGTCCCCGGAATACCAGGAGGAGCTGTTCCGCGAGGCGGTCGTGAAATACGGTTCGGAAAAGGCGGCCGCGCGCTGGGTGGCCACCGCGGGCACTTCGGCGCACGTGTCGGGAAAAGCGGTCGACATCGGTCCGCCCGCGGCCAGGGCGTGGTTGTCGGAGAACGGCGCCCGGTACGGGTTGTGCCAGATCTACCGCAACGAGCCCTGGCACTACGAGCTGCGCCCCGAAGCCGTCCGCGGCGGCTGCCCGCCCCTGTACGCCGACCCCTCGCACGACCCGAGGACGCGGCGGTGACCGGAGCGGCGGGATGAGACCCGAAAGTGTGATCCGAACCGGACGGCGCATGGCGGGTCCTCCGGGCGGTACCCGTGGCGTCTTGGACAACCCGGCTCGAAGGAGACGACGTGGACACCGTGAAACGCCTCGTGGCGGTCCTCGTTCTCGGCACGGCCCTCGTCGGGGCGCCGGCGGCGTCGGCATCCGCCGACGATGCCGCGGCACGCGCCACGACCGCCGTGACGGCCCAGGACGACAACAACGACGACGACGGCAGCAGCGGCAACTGGGGCCTGCTGGGCCTCCTCGGCCTGCTGGGCCTGGCGGGCCTGGCGGGGCGCAAGAGGCCCCACGTCACCGATCGCAACGTCGCGGGGCGGTGACGCGAGCGGGACGGGGAGCCCACCGTGCGCTTCGGCAACACCCGGGTCGAGTTCCTGGGCGGACGCGGGGGGTGCCTGACCATGCTGGTGGTCTCGGTGGTGCTGTCGGTCCTGCTCACCGTGCTGCTGAACCTGGTGCTGTGACGCCGGTCCGCTCACGGTCCCCTGTGGACCAGTGAGCCGAGGTCGGTGTGGGTGCCCGGTGGCGGCGGGCAGGGGAAGACCAGCGGGCCGGCGGCGGCCTGCCACCCGGTCAGCTCGTCGACCAGGCCCCGGTCCTGGCGGCGGGCGATCACCCGGCTCAGGGCCATCGCGGCCGCCGCCACCGCCACCGCGAGCAGGACGAGGACCGCAGCGGCCACGCGCAGACGGGTGGCGGCCCCGGGCGGGCCGTCGTGGAGGGCGACGGCGGTGACCGCGAAGGCGGTGACGGCCAGGACGAGGGTGGTGGCCGGGACGACGGTCGAGCACCGGCCCGTCCCGACCCACTCGCGCCACGGGCTGTCGCGGCGGGCCAGGAGGAACAGCCTCACCTCGGCCAGGTCCAGGTAGACCTGCCTCGCCTGGTCCCGGTGCAGCCTGGTGGGCACGCCCGTGCGGTGGGGGTCGGTGTCGAGGTGCTCCAGCAGGCGCACCATCGCGCGGCGGATCTCGTGCGGTTCCAGGGACGGCGGCGGCGGCCACTCGCGGTCCACGTCGAGCTTGCGGCGGACCAGCCGCTCGATGGAGTAGGCAGCGCAGACCACCACCACCGAGATGACCGCGAACGTCCACCTTTGGTCGTTCGCCAGGACGTGGACCGCGACGTTGAGCACCGCCACGCCGCCCAGGCCCGCGACCAGCCACGTCTTGCCCAGGTACTGGCCGTACGGCAGGACCCCGACGCGCCTCTCCAGGCCGGTGGTCCACCCCAGGGCCAGCAGCTGGAGCGACGTGACGACCGCCAGGCCGACCAGGAGCAGGAGGGCGATCACGGCGGACGACGCGAACGCGAGCCAGTCGCCCGCCGCCAGGGCGAGCACCGTCGGCGGCACGAGGCCCAGGAACACCAGCCACGCCAGGGTCATCCACGAGGTGGGCGCCCGGGGCGGGGCGTAGGGCCGGTCCGGTTGGGGCGGCGCCACCCACTGCTCCAACCGGCGCACCAGGCGCTCCAGGTCGTCGGGGAGGTCGGAGGCCCGCAGGCGGGCCGTCTGGCGCGTCGCCAGCTCGCCGATGCGCTCCGGCAGCTCCTCCCGGGACGGCGGCCGGGCGTCGTCGACCAGGACCGGCACCACGGCCTTGCCCTCGGCCAGCGCGAACGCGATCTCGTCCAGCACCCAGTCCGGGTCGCGGGTGCCGAACTCGCCGACCCAGCCGTCGTGGACGACGACCACCAGGACGTCGCACTCGCGCAGGCGGTCCCGCAGCTCGTCCGGGTACCGGGTGCCGCCCCGGAGGTGGTGGTCGACGAACACCCGGCCCGGACCGAAGTGGGTGGTCAGGCGGTGCGCCAGCGCGCTGACCGCGACCGCGTGGGGCCCGTGCCGGTAGTTGACGAATACGTTGCTCACACCGCTCCCCGCCTCTTACGCCGCGAACAGCCACAGCAGCGGCGCCGCCGGGTCGTCGTCGACGACGTCGCCGCGCTCCGCCACCTCGACCGCGTCCTGGTAGCTCACGGCGAAGTAGGACACCTCGCCGAAGTGGTTGTCCAGCGACGCCATCAGGTCCCGCCGGCCCATCGCGGCGAGCCAGTCACCGGCCGCACTGCGCGGCCAGGTCGTTCCTCCCGTTCGCCAGCAGCACCGGGCCCGCGTAGTGGCTGTGGAACGCCGGGTCCGGCCCGTCCTCCGACTCGGGCGGCGGCTCGATGCCCAGGTGCGCGACCGGGCCCCGCGGCGCGAACCCGGCGACGGCGGCGGTGACGTACTCGACCAGGGCGAAGAAGAACGCGACGCAGGCGACCACCACCAGGATCGCGCCCATCGCCGGCGGTCCCACCCCGCACAGCAGGACCAGCAGGAACAACACGCCTAACGGGTGCACGTCACACCTCGCCGCGCCGGCGGAACAGCGAGAGCAGGCCGCGCCGCTCGTGCATCGTCCGCCAGTGCTGCCACCACCTCGCCCAGCCACCCTTCGGCGGCGGCACGTCGGTCCCGTGGGCGGTCACCTGGAGCGCGCCGCCCACCTGGTCCAGGAACCTGCCCCGGCGCCGGCGCAGGGCGTCGGGCAGGGTCTCCCGGACCAGCAGGTCGTGGGTGTGCGGCCGGTCCAGCCCTCGCCAGGCGACGACCGCCGCGGCGACCCGGTGCGGCGGCGCGTCGGCCAGGTCGGCGCGCACCGCCTCCCGGTAGGCGGGCAGGAACACCCGCGAGTGCTCGTCGAGCGCCCGGGCCAGCAGGTCGCGGTGCAGCGCGGGGTCGGCCCGGAGCACGAACGACGCCGCCGCGCCCACCAGTCGGGCGCCGACCGCCTCGGGCAGGGACCCGGCGGCGGCGAGGGCGGACAGGAGCACCCGCTCGCTGCCCCGGCCCGGCACCGAGCGGCGGAGGTCGGAGATCTTCCTGGCCGCGTCGAGCGAGGCGTGGTCGTGCCGCCCCAGCAGGGCCGCCAGGGGGGAGCGCAGCAGCTCGTCGGCCAGCCTGCCGTCCTTCGCGGTCGACTCGTCCGCGCCCGCCCGGTCGAGCGCCCGCGCCACGATCCGCGCGGTCAGGCCGCTGTCCACGAGGACCTGCGGGCGCACCTGCCTGACCAGCCGGACCGCGTCCTCGACCGACGGGTCCCCCGGCCACAGGACGGGCCCGAACAGCCGCCAGTCGACGTGCATCGCGCGCGTGCCGTCGAACATCACCCCCACCGGGTCCAGTTCGCCGTTCCGGGCGAGCACCAGGTCGGCGAGCAGCCGGATCCGGTCGGTGCCCCGGCCTGCCAGCAGGCGCGCCACCTCAGGCGGCGTCGTGGTCGCCAGCCGGGCGATCTCGCGCGGGTTGGCGAGCCTGCGCTCCAGCACCCGGATCAGCGCGTCGACCAGCGCGCGGTGCCCCGCCAGCCTGGTCAGCGCGGGGTGCGGCGACGAGGCGGCCAGCGCGGGGACCACGACGTGCTCCGCGACGTCCTCCAGGTCGGCCGCCGACAGCTCCGGCAGCCACAGCTGCCCGCCGCTGCTCAGCGCGGCGATGAAGTAGGCGCCGAACAGCTCCGCGGGCACCGCCTCGCGCCGGTCGCGGGCCGCGCGCAGCACCTCCGACCACCCGGTCACGTCCACCGGCCCGCCGCCGTCGCGCACCTGGTCCGAGAGCCGCGCCCAGGCCGCCGCAGGCAGGCGCCCGGTCAACCGCTCCACGGCCGTCCGCGCGGCGGCGAGCAGCAGCTCCTGGTCCGCCGGGTCGCGCACCGGCAGGTCGAACACCAGCTCCAGCAGCACCGCGAAGACCTCCAGGTCCGCCGCTGCCAGGGCGGGGCGCGCCTCGCCCGCCAGGCGCAGCGCGGTGGGCACCTCGCCGCGCTCCCACAGCTGGGCGGCGGCCGACGCGTACCGCGTCCCGTGCGGATCCGGCGGCGGTTCCGAGGTCAGGTCGATGGCGGTGAAGTCGCCGTAGGCGGGCAGCGGCACGTCCGGCGTCGTGCAGCTGACCAGCGCGGTCGACTCCTCAGGCCGGGCCGTGTAGGTGGTGAACGAGACCGCCAGGCCCAGCGGGTGCGGCAGGGACCGGCAGGTCGCGGCCACCCACAGCGCCGCGGTCCGGTCGTCCGGCACCACCAGCACCAGCCTGCCCCGCCCGGCCACCAGCGCCCGCTGCGTCGCGCCGAGCACGCGCTCCAACCCGGCGGTGCGGCCGGCCGCGAACCGCAGGGTGTTCTCCGGGCCCGCCTCGTCCCCGGGCACGAGCGAGGCCAACTCCGGCAGCTCGCCGCTCGTCACGCTGCCTGCCACGCCGCCGCTCACCCAGGCGGGGCTGCGCCACAGGTCGATCGGCAGCAGCCCTTCCAGCTCGCGCTCGACGTCGTCGAACAGCAGGGCGTGGGCGAAGTGGTCGCCCGTCCGGTCGGCAGCGCCCGCGTACCGGCTGTGGACCACCACCCCGGCGCGCCCGACCGGCAGGAAGCCGAAGTTGACCGGGAACCCGTTCGGGGCCGCGACGCCCGGCAGGCCGAGCAAGGCCGGGCCGGGTTCGTACGCGCCGGCCCGGATCGCCAGCTCCACCAGTCGTGGTGGCGTGCCGGGGGTCATCGCGCCGACCCGGACGCCCCGCGGACCGTCCCCGTTCGAGGCGCAGTGCAGTTGCCGGACCGCCATCACTCCTCCTCGCCACCGGGGCGCCGACCGGCGGTCCCCCCGGGTCGGTCGCCGTTCGGTCGTGGGACGCCCGAGTCCGCGACCTCCCGGCGCAGCGCGGCCACCTCGCCCGGCACGGCATCCGCCATCCGGGCCCGCCGCCAGCGCTGCGACCGGTAGGCCGCCTCCGCCGTCGCCCAGCACAGCGCCGCCGCCGCGACCGGGCCCGCCGCCGCCCAGACCGGCGCCGACCAGTGCGTCCCGCCGTTCAGCCGGTAGAGCACCGCCGCCGCGACGGCCGCGCCCGAGGTGGCGCCGAAGAACAGCGCGTGGGCCAGGACCGGCGCGGGCGGTGCGGACCGCAGCCACGTGGCGCGGTCGCGGTCGGCCAGCTCCCGCAGCCGGGCGGCGGTGACCTCGACCTGGTCCAGCGCGTAGTGGGCCTGGTCGCGCCGGAGCCGGTTCAGGGCGGGGCCGTGCGCCTCCAAGTGCCGCCGCACGTCGTGCAGCGCGCCGCGGACGCTCGTGGGGTCGACCTCCAGCCCGGGGCGGGGCCACTCCCGGTCGGCGCGGAACCGGCGCAGCCACGGCACGCCGACACCGAGCACGACCACCACGACCACCGCCACCAGCAGCATCCGCAGCTGCGGCGCCAGGACCGGCACGGACAGCAGGACGAACACGGCCAGCGCGGCGAACACCAGGCTGGTGATCACGTCGACCTTCACGTCGCGCGGCAGCAGCGCGGACTCGTGGTCCAGGCCGTCGAGGAAACCCCGCGCCAGGTAGGCGAGCCAGGTGATCAGGACCGGCACGACCAGCAGCACCACCCCGGCGATGGCCAGCGCGGCCAGCCACGTGGCCCGCGCGACCGCGTCCGGCACGAGGGCGGTGGTCGCCGCGACCGGGGTCAGCGCGCCCAGCAGCCACGCCAGGGCCGGGCCCAGGGGACCGCGCGGTGCGGGGACGCGCGGCTCCACGCGCTCGGGCAGCGCCACGGGCGACAGGTGCGCCTCGACCTCCTGCACGAACAACCGCAGGTCCCGCTCCCAGTGCCCGAAGTCGAGGCGGCGGACCTGCTTGAACGCGAACGGCCTGATGTCCGCGGGCAGCGCGTCCGGGTCCGGCAGGGTCGCCTGGTCGAGCACCAGCGGCAGGACGTGCTTGCCCTCCACCAGCGCGGTCCTGATCTCCTGGTGGACCCAGTCGAGACCGCCGGCGCGGTCGGCCAGGTCGCGCGCCCAGCCCCGGTGCACCACGGCGACCAGCAGCGCGCTGTCCCGGAGGCGGTCGCGCAGCACGTCGGGGTAGTGCTCGCCCGCGTGGATGCCGGTGTCGAGGAAGACGCGGTCCCGGCCGAAGTGGTGGCGCAGCCGCTCGGCGACGGCCTCGACCACCTGCGCGTGCGGCAGCCGGTCGAACCCGTCGCCCACCCGGCGGTTCTGCCGGTAGTTGACGAAGATCAGCTCGCCGGGCGGGCGGGTCGCTTCGGTCATGCCCCGCATTGTCGTGGGCGGGGGAAGCCCGCCACAGCCCCGGAAGGCGGCGGCTCACCGCTCCAGCAGCCCCGATTCCCAGGCCCAGGCGGCGATCTCGACCCGGTTGCGGGCGTGCAGCTTCGCCTGCACGCTCGCCAGGTGCGTCTTGACCGTGCCGACGGTGACGTGCAGGGCGTGCGCCACCTCGGCGTTCGTGCGGCCGCGCGCCACCAGCAGCACCACGTCCAGCTCGCGCGGCGACAGGGGCACCTCGCGGGGCGCGGGGCGGTGGCCCGCCAGCTCGCGCAGCATCCGCACGGTGATCGCCGGGCTCACCAGGGCCTCGCCCGAGGCGGCCGCCCGGATCGCCTCGACCAGCAGGGTCGCGCCGGAGGTCTTGAGCACGAAACCGCACGCCCCGTCGCGCAGGGCGTCGCGCACGTGCTCGTCGTCGTCGAAGGTGGTGACCACGACGACCTTCGGGCCGTGGATCTGCCGCAGCGCCGCCAGGCCGTCCAGGCGGGGCATGCGGATGTCCATCAGCACCACGTCCGGGGCCAGGTCCCGCGCCAGCGCCACGGCCTCCACGCCGTCGACCGCCTCGCCGACCACCTCGATGTCCGGCTGCGCGGACAGGATCATGCGGAAGCCGGTGCGGACCATGGCCTGGTCGTCGGCGAGCAGCACGGTGATCGTCATCGTGCCGCCGTCCCCGGCGCCGCGGTGCCGGGTGCTGCGGTGCCGGGCGTCGCGGTCTCGGGTGCTGTGGTGCCGGGTGCCGCTGTCTCCGGTGCCGCTGTCCCGGGCGCCGCGCTCTCCGCTGCTGCGGCGCCGGGCGTCGCGGTCTCGGGTGCTGTGTCCCCGCGTGCCGCTGTCCCGGGCGCCGCCGTCCCGACCGGCAGGCGCGCCTCGACCGTCCAGCCGCGCCGGGTCGGGCCGGCGGACAGGTCGCCGCCCGCGGCGGTGACGCGTTCGCGCAGGCCCCGCAGGCCGAACCCGGTCCGGTGGTCCGGCGCCGGGCGGCCGTCGTCGGTGACGCGGACCTCCAGGTGGGCGCCGGCGCGGCGGACCGCGACGTCGACGGCGGTCGCGCCGTGGGCGTGCCTGCGCGCGTTGGTCAGCGCCTCCATCACCACGCGGTAGGCCGCGGTGGAGGACAGCGGGGCGACGTCGGTGAACGGGCCCCGCAGGTCGAGGGCGCCGGGCAGGCCCGAGGTGCGGCGGAAGCGCTCCACGAGCGTCGGGACCTCGGCGACCCCGGGGGCTTCGTCGGCCCCGTCGGTGTCGTTGTCGGGGGCGCGCAGCAGGCCGACCACGCGGCGCATGGCGTCGACCGCCTCGGTCCCGGCGCGCTCGATCTCCCGGAGCGCGGGGAGCACGAGGTCGGGGCGGGTGCCGGCGACCGCCGCGGCGCCCTGCGCCTGGACGACCATGCCGGTGACGTGGTGGGCGACGAAGTCGTGCAGGTCGCGGGCGAACTCGGCGCGCTGTGCGGCCCGGGCCCGCTCCGCCTGCCGGGTGCGGGCGGCGGCGGTCAGGCGCGCCGCCAGG
Organism: Actinosynnema sp. NPDC059797; assembly: GCF_042732085.1. NCBI lineage: Bacteria > Bacillati > Actinomycetota > Actinomycetes > Pseudonocardiales > Pseudonocardiaceae > Actinosynnema > Actinosynnema sp. NPDC059797. The sequence continues at coordinate 22,643 of NZ_JBHWIE010000004.1, read as the reverse complement.
CCGGCGGTCACGACCACCGCCACGCCCAGCGACAGCACGAGCACGCCGACGATCGGCCGCAGGTCGCCGAGATCGCCGCGCAGGGGCTGGACCAGCACCGACGCCGTGAGGGTCGGCACCGCGAACACCGTCCCGCGCGGTTCGCCGCGCCACGCCAGCAGGCCGAGGACGCCGAGCATGGCGGCGGTCGCGGAGAGCGTGAAGGGCAGCTCGACCGTCCGGTCGTCCCGGGTGACCCACCACGTGACCACCGCGCCGAGCGCCTGCGCGGCGGCGATCCAGGCCACCCAGCGCGAGCCGGGCCACGCGGCGCACAGCGCGACCGCCGACGTCGCCACCGCCCACGTCAGGCGGGTCCAGTCGGGGCCGGTGAACTCGCCCAGCCACAGGTCGACCAGGCCGAGGCCGGCGAGCGCGCACGCGGCGACAAGCCAGGCGAACGCCGCTCGGGGGGAGAACCGCACGCCGCCCAGGGTAGGCACCGGGCCGCCGTCACCGGATCCCTCGGGAGGGGGTCTGCCGAAAGGAGGAGGCGGACGCGGAAGACCCGTCCCCGGAGAGAGGTGCCGGAGGCATCCGGCACCGCACGCTGATGTCGAGTCCAAGGAGGTCGGCCATGTGGGATGACGTGGGTTACGCGGGTGTCGGGATCGAGTCGTGGCACGTCCTCGTGCCCGTGCTCGCGGTGTGGTTCGCGGTGCTGCTGGTGCGCGCCGCGCGCGGCAGACCGGGGTGGACCGGGCCGCACCTGGTGACGAGGGCGGTGGTCGCGCTGTACGTCGCGGGCGTCGCGCACTTCACGCTGTTCCCGATCGACGTGCAGCGCGGCCCGTACGCGAACGGGGCGCCGTGGTGGTCGCAGGTCAACCCGGTGCCGCTGCTGACCGCCGACGCGCCGTCGTTCGCGCTCAACGTGGTGATGCTGGTGCCGTTCGGCGTGCTGCTGCCGCTGGTGGCCGCGCGGGCCGTGAGCGCGGGGCGGGCGGCGGTGGCGTCGCTGGCGTTCAGCGGGGCGATCGAGGTGGCGCAGCTGCTGGTCTACGTCGTCGCGGGCAGCGGGCGCAGCGTCGACGTCAACGACCTCCTCGCGAACACCCTGGGCGGCGTGCTCGGGTACCTGCTGGTCAGATCGCTGCCCGCGCTGCACCGCACCGCGCTGCCCGGTTCGTCGCTCGCCTGAGCTCCGGGCAGCGCGGCACGCCGCCGGGTGGTCAGGTCGTGGGCGTCGCGCTCACCGTCGCCGGGGCGGACCCGGTGGTCGACGGGGACGTCGGGTCCGCGGGCGTCGAGGCCGGGGCCGACGGCGGGGTCGGCGTCGCGCTCGGGGCCGACGGGATGGTCGACAGCGACGGCGGGGGAGCGGTCGTCGCCGAGGAGGGGTTCGGGATGATGGCCGCGAACGGCACGCCGGAGACCTCCCTGCACCCTCGGTCGTCGTGCTCGACGCGGGGGCGCGGGTACTGGTTGTCGTCGCGCCGGCTGTAGCAGCCGTACCACGGCGACTCGATCGGCCGGCCGTCCTCGTCGTAGAGGTACACGTCGGTCAGCGGCTTGCCGTCCTTGTCGAACACGTAGATGTTCGTCGGGGCCGACGGCACCGGGGCGTCGTAGACCGACACCGGGACGGACCGGTGGCCCAGCCCACCGATCAGCGAGCCGAGGATGAACAGCAGCGAGCCGAGGGCGAAGCCGGTCGCGGGCAGGCTGATCCACAGCCAGCGCCGGTCGACCCGCGCCTTGGGGCCGGCCACCAGCGACAGCGCGCCGAGCGCCAGGGCGATCAGCAGGGTGCTGTCGATCCGGTACACCAGCGCGCCCGCCGCCACGACGAGCAGCGCCCGGACCACCCACCACGCCGGTTGCAGGGCGCGCAGGGAGACCAGGACGCGGCCCGCCTCGGACTCCTCGGCGCGGCGGAGCGCGTCGCGCAGCACCCTGGTTTCCGGCAGCGCCTCGACCTGCGCCAGGAGCCCGCGCTGCCAGAACACCAGCCCGGTCGCGACGAGGCCGAGGAAGCCGATGAGCACTATCGGCGGCTCGTCCTCGCCGCCCTGGACGGAGAAGCCGAACGCGATGGCGGTGAAGGCGACCAGGGTCCAGAACGCGAACCGCGCCAGGAACGTCGCCCGGATCCGGATGGCGGTCGTCGCCTGCTCGACCGCGCGGGGCGGGTAGCCGGCGGCGGCGCGCAGCTCCCGCGCGTACACCTCGGGCGTGCCCAGCCGCTCGGTCAGGGCGGTGGCGGACAGCTCCTCGCCCATCTCCGCGGCCACCTCGGCGACGTGCGCCTCGGCGTCGTCCATGATCTCGCCCACCTCGGCGGCGGGCAGGTCGGACAGCTCCGCGCGCATCCGGGCGACGTAGTCGCGCACCTCGGCGCTGGTCTGCGTGTTCATGCCGAATCCCCCAACAGGTCGTCGAGCGTCCGAGCGAACGACTTCCAGGTCTGGCCCGACTCGCGCAGGCGCACCCGGCCCGGCTCGTTGAGGCTGTAGTACTTGCGGTGCGGGCCCTCTTCGCTGGGCACGACGTAGGACGTGAGCAGGCCGGCGTTGTAGAGCCGGCGCAGGGTGCCGTAGACCGACGCGTCGCCGACGCCGTCCAGGCCACCCTGGCGGAGTCTGCGGAGCACGTCGTACCCGTAGCCGTCCTCCTTGCGCAACACCGCGAGGACGGCCAGGTCCAGCACCCCCTTGAGCAGTTGACTGGTGTCCATCAGCCCTCCCCGGGTGGTGTGCCGTGAACACTACTACGGAATGCGCAGTAGCGTGTGATCGGGGGTAGCACGATCCGGTCACGGTGGGCTGGAGGGGCAGCGGAGCGGCGGGGAGGCGGGGAGGCGGGGAGGCGGGAGAGGTGGGAGAGGTGGGGCGGCAGGGGAGAGGGGATGGGGGGCGAGGCTGCAACGCAGGGCGCGGTGGGGCAGGGCGCGGTGGGGCAGGGCGCGGTGGGGCAGGGCGCGGTGGGGCCGGGCGCGGTGGGGCCGGGCGCGGTGGGGCCTCAGCCCGTCTCGAACACGGCCACCTGGGGCAGGTCGTGGCCGAGGCGGTCTCGTTTGGCCGTCAGGTAGCCGATGTTGTGGGGGTTCGGCGGCATCAGCAGCGGGACGCGGGAGGCGACTCGGACGCCGTGCGCTTCCAGGGCCTCGACCTTGTCCGGGTTGTTGGACATCAGCCGGACCGAGTGGATGCCCAGGTGGCGCAGGATGACCGCCGCCGGCGCGTAGTCGCGGACGTCGACCGGCAGGCCGAGGCTGGTGGCCGAGTCTAGGGTGTCGAGGCCCTGCTCGTCCTGGAGCACGTGGGTGCGCACCTTGGAGACCAGGCCGATGCCCCGCCCCTCGTGGCCGCGCAGGTAGACGAGGACGCCGCTGCCCTCGGCGACGATCCGGTCCAGGGCGGCGTCGAGCTGGTCGCCGCACTCGCAGCGCATGGCGCGGAAGATGTCGCCGGTCATGCACTCGGAGTGCACCCGCACCAGGGCGTCCTCGGCCTGCGGTCCTCCGTGGACGAGGGCCAGGTGCTCGTGGCCGGCGATCCGGAACGCCACCGCGCGGAACGTGCCGCGCCGCGTCACCAGCTCGGATTCGGCCACGTCCTCGTCGTCGAACAGTCGCTCGCGCATCCGGCTCCTTCACTCCCCGAAACCGGCCGATCGTCACTACGCTCGGTCGGCACACTGGCACCGTAACCCGCTCGCGCAGTGGAGGTCACCCTGTTCAGCATCACCGTACGTGATCACGTCATGGTCGCCCACAGCTTCCGCGGCGAGGTGTTCGGTCCGGCACAACGCCTGCACGGGGCAACGTTCGTGGTGGACGCGAGGTTCAAGAGGACCGATCTCGATCCGGACAACATCGTCGTCGACATCGGACTGGCGACGCGGCGGCTGCGCGCCGTGCTGGACGAGCTGAACTACCGCAACCTGGACGACGAACCGGCGTTCGCGGGGGTCAACACCTCCACGGAATTCCTGGCCAGGCACATCGCCGACCGGCTGGCGGAGGACGTGCGGGCGGGTGAGCTGGGCGAGCACGCGCGCGGGCTGGCCGGGATCGAGGTGACCCTGCACGAGTCGCACGTGGCGTGGGCGTCCTACGAACGGGCGCTGTGACCATCCGTTCCGGAGAGGGCTTGACCGGCGGGATCCCGCCCGGAACGGTCCACTTCGTCCTTCCGGAACCCGCCGCGCCCAGTGGTGGCAACGAGTTCGACCGCCGCGTCGCCGGTCTGCTCGGGCTGCGGGAGGTTCGCGTCGGCGGTCGGTGGCCGCTCGACGGGGACCTCCGGGCCCTCGGGCGGGCGCTGGCCTCCGTGCCGGACGGGCACGTGGCGCTGCTGGACGGCCTGGTGGCGTGCTCCGCGCCCGAGGTGGTCCGCCGGCACGCCGGGCGGGTGGGGGTCGTCGTGCTGGTGCACCTGCCGCTGGCCGACGAGGTGGGGTTGCCCGACCGGGTCGCGGCGGAGCTGGACTCGCGGGAGCGGGAGTGCCTGCGCGTGGCGGACGCGGTCGTGGCCACCGGCCCGGCCGCCGCCGCGCGGATCGCCGACCACCACGGGTTGCGCGGGGTCCGCGTCGTCGTGCCGGGCGTCGACCCCGCGCCGCTCGCCGTCGGGACGGACGGAGCCTCGCGGCTGCTGTGCGTGGCGTCGCTGACCCCGCGCAAGGGCCACGACGTGCTGCTCGCCGCCCTGCGCGGTGTCGACGCGCCGTGGACCTGCGCGTTCGTCGGGCCCGGCGAACCGCCGGCCGGCCTGGACGACCGGGTGGAGGTGACCGGTCCGCTCACCGGCGCTGCGCTCGCCGACCAGTACGCGCGGGCGGACCTGTTCGTGCTCGCCTCCCGCGCCGAGACCTACGGCATGGTCGTCACCGAGGCGTTGGCGCGCGGCCTGCCGGTGATCGCCAGCGCGGTGCCGGACGCGCTCGGCGGTGGCGGGCTGTTGCTGCCGCCCGGCGACGTGGACGCGTTCACGCGCGCGTTGCGGCACTGGTTCGCGGACGGGGAGTGGCGCGGAGAACTGCGCGCGGCCGCGCGGGCGAGGCGGGGTCAACTGTCCACATGGGACACATCGGCGCGGGATCTCGCCGCGGTGCTGGCCGGTCTGCGCCCATGAGCGACTTCTCCCCGGCCTGGCTGCGCCTGCGCGAGCCCGCCGACGCGGACGCCCGCGCGGCCGACCTGGTCGACCGGCTGAAGATCCATCTGAACCGGCCGCCCCTCGTGGTGCGTGATCTCGGGTGTGGGACGGGATCACTGGGGCGGTGGCTCACCGGGCGGCTGCCCGGACCGCAGCACTGGGTGCTGCACGACCGCGACCCCCGGTTGCTCGACCTGGCGCGGGCGACCGTGACCGGGCCGGGCGTGACCGTCGAGGCGCGAGAGGGCGACCTCACCGCGCTGACCGCCGCCGACCTGGCGGGCACGTCGCTGGTCACCGCGTCGGCGCTGCTCGACCTGCTGACGGCCGAGCAGGTGCGGGGGCTGGCGGCGGCGTGCGCCGGGCGGCCGGTGCTGTTCACGCTGTCCGTGGTGGGCCGCGTGGAGTTCGCGGCGGCCGAGCCGTTGGACGCGGAGTTCCAGGATGCCTTCAACGCGCACCAGCGGCGGGACGGGCTGCTCGGGCCGGACGCGGTCGGCGTGGCGCGGGAGGTGTTCGCGGAGCTGGGCGCGGCGGTCGCCACGAGTCCCAGCCCGTGGCGGCTGGGGCCGGAGCGCCGCGGGTTGGCGCTGGAGTGGTTGCGCGGCTGGGTGGGCGCGGCAGTGGAGCAGCGACCGGACCTGGCCCGCGAGGCGCCCGACTACCTGCGGCGCAAGGCCGCCGACCCGCGCGTGGTGGTGCACCACGAAGACCTGCTGGCGATCCCGGGGTGAGGCGAGGCCAGGGCTGGGAGGGGAAAGGCGGGTGGCCATGGCCGGGGTGGGTGGCCATGGCCGGGCTGGGCTGAGGGGAGGCGGGTGGCGGTGGCCGGCGCCGGGGTGAGGGGTGCGGTGGCGGCCGGTGCTGGAGCGGAGCGGGTGGTGCCGGTGCGAGGGCGGGTGGTGAGTGCCGGGATGAGGCGCGCGGCCGTGGTGGGTGCCGGGGCGAGGTGGGCGGCCGTGTGCGGGGCCGTGCGGGCGGTGGTGACGGGTGTTGGTGGTGATCGGGTCCGGCGGGCGTGGCCGTGGTTGCGGTTGCTGCTCGCGGTTGCCGTGCTCGTCGTGCTCGGCTGGAGACTGGGCGCCGGCGCGTTCGTGGACGGGCTGCGCTCGGTCGACCTGTGGTCCGCCGCCGCCGCGCTCGGGATCGGTGCGGTGACCACGGTGTGCTGCGCCTGGCGGTGGTGCGTGGTGGCCCGTCGCCTCGGGGCGGGGTTGCGGCTGCGGGTCGCGGTGTCCGACTACTACCGGGGGCTGCTGCTCAACGCCGTGCTGCCCGCCGGGGTCCTGGGCGACCTGCACCGGGCGGTCGGGCACGGGCGGCGGGTGGGCGACGTCGGGCGCGGGGTGCGGGCGGTGCTGGTCGAGCGGGTCGCGGGGCAGGCGGTGCTGGCCGTCGCCGGGGTCGCGGTCCTCGTGCCGCACGGCGCGCCGGTGGCGGTGGTGCTCGTGGCGGTGGCGTCGTGCCGGTCGCGGGACGTGCGGTGGGTGGTGCTGTCGTCGGCGGTGGCGCTGGCGGGGCACGTCGCCCTGTTCGCGGTCGCGGCCGGTGCGGCGGGTGTCCGGGTCCCGCTCGACGACCTGGCCCCGGTGGCGGTGCTCGCGTTGCTGGTGATGGCCTTGCCGCTCAACGTCGGCGGGTTCGGACCGCGTGAGGCGTTCCTCGCGGTGGCGTTCGGCGACGCCGGGCTCGGCGCGGCGCAGGGCGTGACGACCGGGGTGGTGTACGGGGTGCTGGCGCTGGTCGCGAGCCTGCCGGGCGTGGTGCCGCTGGTCCGCTCACAGCACCGCGAGGCAGGGGCCGAACGCCTCGACCAGCGCGGCGAGCACGACCTCGCCCTTGCGCGCTGACGCGAGCGAGGGCCGACCCACCACACCGGAGTCCGTGTACGGCGCGAGGCCCAGCGCCAGCAGGTGCCTCCGGTCGTCGGCGAGGTGGTCGGCCGACTCCCAGCCGGGGCGGACCAGCTCGGGGTGGGTGTGCAGCAGGATCGACGTCTCCAGCTCGCCCGCGTGCATGTCGCTGTGCGACGACGTCGCGATCCCGGCGCGCGCCCGCGCCTCGGCCCAGTCGCCGGAGTTCGGGAACAGCGCCATCCCCTCGCCTTCCTGGACCACGTTGGACAGCACGTAGTTGCCGCCGTGCGCGTTGACCAGCACCAGGTTCGGCACGCCGGACCGGCGCAGCGAGTCGGCGACGTCCGTGACGACGGCGTGCAGCGTGCGCGCCGAGACGCTGACCGTGCCGGGCCACGCCGCGTGCTCGTGCGAGCAGGAGATCGCGATCGGCGGCAGCAGCCGGACGGGGTGCGCGGCGGCGACGGCGCGGGCGACCTCCCACGCGATGATCGTGTCGGTGGCCAGCGGCAGGTGCGGGCCGTGCTGCTCGTGGCTGCCGATCGGGAGCACGGCGGCGGTGGCCGCGCGGTCCCGGGCGTCCGTGGTCGTGTCAGGCGGGAACATCAGCGGCACCGTAGTCCACCCGGTGGCACAGGGCGGGCAGCTCGCCGCTCGCCAGCGCCGGCAGCACGTCGGGCAGCTCGTCGAAGCGGCTCGACCCGGTGACGAGCGCGTCGAACACGGGGTCCGCCAGCAGGTCCAGCGCCAGGGCCAGCCGCTCGGCGTGCGTGCGGTCCGGGCGGGCCACCGCGCCGACCTGGCTGCCGACGACGCGCAGCCGCCGCGAGTGGAAGGCCCCGCCCAGCGGCACGGCGGGCCGCCGGTCGCCGTACCAGCTCAGCTCGACCACCCGGCCGCCGGGCGCGAGCAGCTCCAGCGACCGCGCCAGGCCCTCCTCCGTGGCGCTGGCGTGCACGACCAGGTCGCACGAGCCCAGCGCGTCCCCGGGCAGCGCGAAGTCCGCGCCCAGCGCCGCGGCCAGCGAGGCCCGCGCCGGGTCGGTGTCCACGAGCTGGAGCCGCACGCCGGGGAACCGGGCCAGCAGGGCGGCCGCGCTGCCGCCGACCATGCCGCCGCCGACCACCGCGATCCGGTCGCCGACCAGCGGCGCCGCGTCCCACAGGGCGTTGACCGCCGTCTCCACCGTGCCCGCCAGCACGGCCCGCGCCGCGGGCACCGCGTCCGGCACGGGCGTCACCGCGTCGGCGGGCACCACGTAGTGCGTCTGGTGCGGGTACAGGCAGAACACCGTGCGCCCCGACAGCGGCCCCCGCTCGACGACGCCGACGTTGAGGTAGCCGTACTTGACCGGCCACGGGAACGCGCCCTCCTGGAACGGGGCCCGCATCACCTCGTGCTGGCCCTCCGGCACGCCGCCGCGCAGCACCAGCGCCTCGGTGCCCCGGCTGATCCCCGAGTGCAGGGTGCGCACCAGCACGTCGCCGGGTCCGGGCTCGGGCAGCGGCGCCTCCCTGACCTCGCACTTCCCGGCCGAGGTGAACCACAGTGCCCTTGCCGTGCGTGTCATCCGACAGGACCTCCGAAACGGTGCCACGAGGGGCGTGATGACCACACTTCAGCACAGCGCGGCGCCGAGCGTGCGCGAACCCGCGGTCTGGGCGGCGGCCCAGGTCCTGCTGCTCCAGCTGCTGGAGGCGGCGGTGGGCCTCGGGCCGCTCGGCTGGTTCGCGGGCGCGGCCTACGCGGTGGCGAACCTGGCGCTGCTCGGCGGCGCGGTCGAGCGGGCCGGGCGCCGGCTGGGTCCCGCGGACCGGGTCACGTCGGCGCGCGGGCTGCTCGTGGGCGGCGTGCTGGCGCTCGTGGCGGGCCGCTCGGGGGAGACGGCGCTGCTGGTCGGGCTGGCCGCGGTGGCGCTGGCGCTGGACTTCGTCGACGGGCGGGTCGCCCGGCGCACCGGCACCGCGTCACCGCTGGGCGCGCGGTTCGACATGGAGGTCGACGCGTTCCTGATCCTGGTGCTGAGCGCGCACGTGGCGTGGCAGCTCGGGCCGTGGGTGCTGGTGATCGGCTTGATGCGGTACGCGTTCGTGGCGGCGTCGTGGGGCCTGCCCTGGCTGCGCGGCGACCTGCCGCCGAGCCACGCGCGCAAGGTGGTGGCCGCGGTGCAGGGCGTGGTGCTGGTGGTCGCGGCGTCGGGGCTCGTGCCGTTCGCCGGCGCGCTGGTCGGGTCGGCCCTGGCGGCGCTGGGGTGGTCGTTCGGGCGCGACGTCGCGTTCCTCCGGGCCGCCGGGCGGTCGGCGGCTCAGCGTTTCGGGAAGTAGCGGAGCACGGCGACGTCGCCGAGCCTGGACACGTCTTCGAGGTGGAATCGGTGGGCTGGTCCGCCGGGGAACGCGGTGGGGTTGACGAAGCGCGGCGCGTCGGCCTGGCCGATCAGCAGGGGCGCGACGGCGACGCGGACCTCGTCGGCGAGGCCGGCGGCGAGGAACGCGGTGTGCACGCGGGTGCCGCCCTCGACCATGAGGCGCCGCACGCCGCGGGCGCCGAGGTCGTCGAGGAGCGCGCCGAAGTCGAGGTCCGCGCCGGAACCGGGGTCCGCGCCGGAGCCGGGGTCCGCGCCGAGCGGGACGACCTCGACACCGGGCAGGCCGGCCACGGCGCCGGCGGCGGGACCCGCGGTGTAGACGAGCTTCCCGCCGCCGCAGTGCCAGAACGCGCGCCCGGGGTCGAGGTCGCCGCCCCGGGTGACGGTGACCTTGAGGGGGTGCTCGGGTCGCCCGGCGGCGACGCGCGCGGCCCGGCGCCCGGTGTCGTGGACGAGCAGGCGGGGGTTGTCGCGGCGGAGGGTGCCCGCGCCGACCAGGATGGCGTCGGACTCGGCGCGGATCCGGTCGACGTGGTCGAAGTCCTCGGCGTTGGACAGCGGGAACCTGGCCTCGTCCCGGTCGTCGATGTGGCCGTCCACGCTGACCGCGACGCTGAGCAGGACGTGGGGTCGGGTCACCGCCACACCGTAACCCGGAAGAGAACCCGGAAGAGTGACGTCGTGGCGCGGGTGCGGACCGCGCTCTCGGCGCTGCCGGTGCTGTTCGCCCTGCTGCTGCCCGCCGAGTTCGACGACCTGGCGCCGGCGGCGTTCCTGCGGGTGCCGGTGGAGGCGCTGGTGGCCGTGGTGGTGCTGCTCGCGCTGCCCGCGCGCCGGCGGCGGTCGGTCGCGGCGGTCGGCGGCGCGCTGCTCGGCCTGCTGCTGGTGCTGAAGGCCCTGGACCTCGGGTTCGACTCGGTGCTGTACCGGCCGTTCGACCTGGTGCTGGACTGGCCGCTGCTCACGCCCGCGGTGGACTACGTCGCGGTGACGGCCGGTCGGGCGGCGGCGGTCGGCGCGGTGGCGCTGGTGGTGGCGCTGGCGGTCACGGTGCCGGTGCTGCTGGCGCGGTCGGCGGTGCGGCTGGCCGGCGCGGTGGGCGCGCGCCGGACCGCGTCGGTGCGCGTGGTGGCGGTGGCGGCGGTGTGCGCGGTGGTCCTGCCGGTGGCCGCGCACGGCACGTCCGACCTGGTGGTGGACCACGCGCGGGCGGTGCGGGACGGGCTGGGCGACCGGTCGGCGTTCGCGGCGGAGTCGGCGGTGGACGCGTTCGGTGACGTGCCGGGCGACCGGCTGCTGTCCGGGTTGCGCGGCAAGGACGTCCTGGTGGTGTTCGTGGAGAGCTACGGGCGCGACGCGGTCGGGGACGCGGGGGTCGCCGCGGCGCTGGCGGACGGCACGCGGCGGCTGGCCGGGCGCGGTTACGCCTCCCGCAGCGCCTTCCTGACCTCGCCCACGGCCGGCGGCGGGAGCTGGCTGGCCCAGGCCACGCTGCTGTCCGGGCTGTGGGTGGACAACCAGCAGCGCTACCGCACGCTGGTGGCCAGTGACCGGTTGACCCTCGGCGGCGCGTTCCGGCGCGCCGGCTGGCGGTCGGTGGGCGTGATGCCGGGCATCACGCAGGCGTGGCCGGAAGGGCTGTTCTTCGACTACGACCGGGTCTACGCCGCCGCCGACCTCGGGTACCGGGGACCGCGGTTCGGCTACGCGACCATGCCGGACCAGTACGTGCTGGCCGAGCTGGAGCGCGCGGAGCGGGGCGCGCGGGACGAGCCGGTGATGGCGGCGGTGACGCTGCTGTCGAGCCACGCGCCGTGGACGCCGCTGCCGCGGGCGGTGCCGTGGGAGGCGGTGGGCGACGGCGCGGTGTTCGGGGAGATGGTGTCGGGCGCGGTGCCGCCGGAGAGCATCTTCGGCCGGGACCCGGTGGAGGTGCGCGCGGACTACGGTCGCTCCGTCGAGTACTCGATCGACACGATCGTGTCGTACCTGGAGACCTACGGCGACGACGACCTCGTGGTGGTGCTGCTGGGCGACCACCAGCCCGCGCAGGTGGTCACCGGCGAGGGCGCGGGCCGGGACGTGCCGGTCACCGTCGTCAGCCGGGGCCGGGCGGTCCTCGCCCGCACCGACCCGTGGGGCTGGACCGGGGGCCTGGCGCCGGCGGACGACGCGCCGGTGCGCCCCATGAGCGACTTCCGCGACCTGTTCCTGGGCGCTTTCAGCTGATCCCGTGGCTTTCCCACCGGCCGTGCGACCAATCCGTCACCGATCCTCTACGGTCGGTGCCGCAGGCAGATCGACTTGGGGGTAGACGCCATGAGGAACACCAGACGCGCGGCGACCGCGGTGACCGCCGCCGCGGTCCTGCTCGGCTCCGCGACCGCGCCGGCCACGGCCGAGGCCGACCACGTCGGCGCCCGCCTGGCGGAGCAGCTCCGCCAGGCCGTGGTGGCGCAGGATTTCAAGGACGTGCTGGACCTGACGCCGCCGGAGCTGTTCGCCGCGTCCCGGGCGGGCGCGCCGGAGAAGTACGACTCGGTGCCCGCCGGCCGTGCGGCGAGGTTGGGCGCCGCCGAGGCCCGGCCGCTGCACCAGACGCCGAACCTGGACATCGCGGTCATCCGGCTGGACTGGTCCGGCAGGCCCACCGCGGTGGCCGACGTGCTGCTCAGCCCGCAGTACCCGCAGGGCGTGACCGTGCCGGTGGACGCGCGGGAGCTGGCCACGGACCAGGTCCGCTACCGCTGGTGGGACGACACGGAGTGGGACGTCAACGGCGGGCGCGGCACGCGTGACGTGCTGCCCGGCCGGGAGGGCGCGCCGATCGACTTCTCCTCGCCCTACCCGGCGTCGGTGCTGAAGCTGATGGTGGGCTTCGGCGTCCTGCGGCTGGCCGACGCCGGCCGCGTCGACCTCGACGGGACCTACGCCTACCAGCCGACCGCGCCCAACGCGGCGTGCGGTGGCGCGCGGAGCAAGACCGTCCGGGTGTTCTTCGACGAGATGATCACCAAGTCGCAGAACGAGTCGACCTGCGCGCTGATCAAGCTGATCCACGACCTGGGCGCGTGGGACGAGGTCAACCGGACCTTCGCCGACCTGGGCATGCCGACCCTGATGGTGACCGGCACCAACCCGGCCAACGGCGGCCGGTGGATCGGCTCGAACATGAGCGCCCTGGACACCGCCAAGCTGCTGCTGCTGGTCAACGGCGGCCCCGGCACGCTGTGGACGACGGACTCGGGCCGCGCGGTCACCCGGCACGAGCTGAGCGCGTCCTCGCGCGAGTTCTTCCGGAGGACGCTCGCCGACCAGGGCCACAACGAGATGCTGTCCACCACCAACTGGTGCGGCCGCGACTACCCGGCCCAGGGCATCCCGCAGGTCACGCCGCCGCGGTGGGTCCAGCCGGACGGCACGGTGCGCGTCGGCGACGCCGTGTACGACCGGGACGTGCGCCCATGCGACGCGGTCGCCGAGGTCACCTACGCCCACAAGAACGGCTGGGTCGACACCACCGGCAGCGACGCGGGCATCGTGAAGGCCCTGCGCGGCCAGGTCAAGCGCGACTACATCGTGGTCGTGTTCTCCAACGTGGGCACGGACTACGTCGACGCCCACCGGCCCGCCGACCCGCCCGGCGTGTTCCCCGTGCTCTACACGGAGAAGTACGCCAAGCTCGGCAAGGCCGTCGACCAGATCATGAAGAACCTGCGCTGACGTCCCGCCGCGGGCGCCCGGGTCCGCGCCGACCCGGGCGCCCCGCGCGGTGACCCACCCGGCCTCGCGGGCGCGACCGCGCCGCCGCGCCCGCGCGACCCGGTGGTCCCGGTCACCGGCGGTCGAGCCGGTTCGGGATGCGGGCCAGCCGGTAGACCTTCCAGAAGTACTGGTCGGCCGCGTGCTGGTCCTGCGCGAAGTTGATGGCCTCCACGATGCGCCGCGCCCGGATCCGGAACGCGAGCGCCCACGTGATGTCCAGGCCCTCGGGCTTGGTGCTCCAGCCGCGGTGCAGGTCGATGACCCAGTCGCCGTCCGGGGCCAGGGCGAGGGGCTCGGCGCGGAAGCCCGCCCGGCCCAGCTCGGCGAAGAACGCGAGCACCTCCTCGACGCCGGTCTTGGTGCCCGCCAGCGGGTGGTGGCCGGGGATGGTCCACCGGATGTCGTTGGCGAAGAACCTGCGGAGCTGGTTGAGGTCGCCCGACGCGTAAGCCGCGTAGTAGTCCTTGATCAGCTTGACGTTCGGGTGCTCGTCCCGGTCCGGGGAGGCGGCGGCGCTGCCCGCGCCGAGCAGCGAGCCCGCCGCCACGCCCACCGCGGTCATCCCGACGCCGCGCAGCACATCGGCCCGGGACACGCCTGCGGGGTTTTCCGTCGTCATGCTCACTCCTGGTTGAGGGGTCGCGGATCCGTTGGGGGGTGCGGGATCCGTCGGCACCTCGAACCTAAGATCGCCGAGCGTGACCAGTCCAATACTTGCGGCGATTACACATCCGCATGAGTATCGGGCACGAGATACAAAACGCCCATCGGCGGCAGCGTGAGGGCCGCCGAGGCGGGATGGCCGTGGTACGGCGTCCATTCCGCGAAGACCGTGCCGAGGTTGCCCACCCCTGACCCTCCGTAATCGACACCGTCGGTGTTGAGGACCTCGCGCCAGGCGCCCGCGCCCGGCAGCCCGACCCGGTAGTCCCGCCGCGGCTCGTCGGCGAAGTTCACCGCGCACGCCACCACGTCGCCCTCGCCGCGGCGCAGGAACGCGAGCACCAGGTCGTCACCGTGCACCCATTCGAAACCGCCCGGCGAGGTGTCCCGCTCGTGCAGCGCGGGCGTGTCCCGGTAGGTCGCGTTGAGGTCGGCGACGAGCCGCCGCACCCCCGCGTGGACGGGGGAGTCCAGCAGGTGCCAGTCCAGGCCGAACTCCGACCACTCGTCGCGCTGCCCGAACTCGCCGCCCATGAACAGCAGCTGCTTGCCCGGGTGCGCCCACATCAGCGCCAGCAGGGACCGCAGCGACGCCGCCTTCGACCGGTCGTCGCCGGGCATCCGCCGCCACAGCGAGCCCTTGCCGTGCACCACCTCGTCGTGCGACAGCGGCAGCACGAAGTTCTCGCTCCACGCGTAGCTCAGCGAGAACGCCACCTCGCCCTGCCGGGCCGCCCGCAGCTCCGGGTCCAGGCCGAAGAACCGCAGGTCGTCGTGCATCCAGCCCATGTTCCACTTGAACCCGAAGCCGAGCCCGCCGTGGTCGGTGCGCCGGGTCACGCCGGGCCAGGTGGTGGACTCCTCGGCGATCACCACCGCGCCGGGGTGGTGCTTGTAGACGGTCGCGTTCAGCTCCTGGAGGAACCGCACCGCCTCCAGGTTCTCGCGTCCACCGTGGACGTTCGGCTCCCACCCGCCGGGCGGCCGCGAGTAGTCCAGGTACAGCATCGACGCCACCGCGTCCACGCGCAGCCCGTCGACGTGGAACTCCTCGAACCAGTACAGGGCGTTGGCCACCAGGAAGTTGCGCACCTGCGGCCGGCCGAAGTCGAACACCAGCGTGCCCCAGTCGGGGTGCTCGCCGCGCCGCGGGTCCGGGTGCTCGTACAGCGGGGTGCCGTCGAAGCGGGCCAGCGCCCAGTCGTCGCGCGGGAAGTGGGCGGGCACCCAGTCCACGATCACGCCGATGCCGCGCTGGTGCAGGGTGTCGACGAAGTGCCGGAAGTCGTCCGGTGAGCCGAACCGCGAGGTGGGGGCGTAGTACGAGGTGACCTGGTAGCCCCACGACCCGCCGAACGGGTGCTCCGCCACCGGCAGCAGCTCGACGTGCGTGAACCCCAGTTCGGTCACGTAGTCGGCCAGCTCCACCGCCAGCTCGCGGTAGCCCAGCCCCGGCTTCCACGACCCGAGGTGCACCTCGTACACCGACATCGGGGCGCGCGACCAGTCGGTGGCCTCCCGCGCCGCCAGCCACGCCGCGTCGCCCCACTCGTGGGCGGGCGAGTGCACCACCGAGGCGGGCGGCCGGGCCGCGAACGCCATCGGGTCGGCCTTGTCGCGCCACGCGCCGTCCGCGCCCAGCACCCGGAACCGGTACTCCGCGCCCGCGGCCACGCCCGGCACGAACAGCTCCCACACGCCGCCCCCGAGCCGCCGCATCGGCAGGTCGAGCACCCGCACTCCGCGCGCGTTCGGCGCCCACACCGCGAACGCCGTGCCCGCCACGCCGCCCAGCTCGCGGGGGTGCGCGCCGAGCACGTCCCACAGCCGCTCGTGGCGGCCCTCGCCGATCAGGTGCAGGTCCAGCTCGCCCACGGTCGGCAGCCACCGGTACGGGTCGTCCACCAGCTCGACCCGGTCGCCGCGCACCACCTCGAACCGGTAGTCCGCCAACCGCACCGGCACCACGCCGGAGAACAGCCCGTCCCGCAGCTCCACCAGCTCGAACCGCTCCTCGCCGGTCACCACGGCCACCGCCGCCGCGCCCGGCTGCCAGGCCCGCACCACCGCGCCCGCGGGCCGGGGGTGCGCGCCCAGCACCAGGTGCGGGTTGGTGTGGGTGCCGGCCAGCAGCCGGTCCACCGCGCCGGGGTCGGGCGCGCCCACGTCCACCAGGGACAGCTCAACGGTCATCGCGGTCCTCCTCCCCGAGCAGCCGCCGCACCGCGCGCAGCGGGATGTCGACCCAGTCGGGCCGGTTGCGGGTCTCGTACACCGCCTCGTAGACGGCCTTCTCCAGCTCGAACGCGGTCAGCAGCCGACCGGTCGGGTCGAACCCCGCCGCCTCGGCGTACCCGGCGGTGAACGCCTCCCGGTTGTGCGCGGTCCACCGCCGGGCCCGCCGGCGCAGCTCCGGCGTGGGGTGGAACAGCCGGAGCTGGTGCTGCGCGGCGTAGTCCAGGGACCGGAGCATCCCGGCGACGTCGCGCAGCGGCGACCGGGGCGCGGTGCGCTCGGCGATCGGCGCGGCCGGCTCGCCCTCGAAGTCGATCAGCAGCCAGGTGGCGGGGGTGCGCAGCACCTGCCCGAGGTGCAGGTCGCCGTGCACCCGCTGGACCGGCACCCGGTCGCGCAGCGCCCCGACCTCGGCGAACGCCGCCCGCAGCCGGTCGGCGTGCGGCGCCAGCGCGGGCACGGTGGCCAGGGCCGGCGCCACGTGGGCGAGCATGTCGTCGGCCACCTCGCGCGGGTCCGCCGTGCCGGCGCCCAGCTCGCGGGCCAGGTCCGCGTGCACGGCGGCCACCGCGCCGCCCAGCCGGCGCGCCTCGGCGGCGAAGTCGGCGCCCGCCGCGTCCGGGTCCGCGTCGGCGTCGGCGAACAGGTCCCGCACGCTGGTCATGGCCATCGCCCAGCCCTCGGCGGCGTTGGCCGCGAACGCCTGGAGCATGCCGAACGTGGCGGGCTCGCCGCCCACCTCGCCCTCGATCGAGCCGAGCAGCGGCGCGATGTGCCGCGACCGGGCCCGCCGCAGCGCGCGGTGCGCCTCCAGGTCCGGGTTCAGGCCGGCCGCGACCCGCCGGTACAGCTTGAGGATGTACCGGTCGCCGTACACGATCGAGGTGTTGGACTGCTCGGCCCCGATCGGCCGCCCCACCAGGCCGCGCTTGCTCGACCCGGCGAAGCTCGGCTCGGACCGGAACGCGACGCCGCCCCGCGCGGCGCGCTGCCCGATCAGCCGCAGCAGCAGCGAGTTCAGCTCGGCGTCGCCGGTCGCGTCGTACACCACGCACCCGTCGAACCCGGCCAGCACGGCGGGCGCGAGCCGGTCCGGCAGCGCGGTGCGCACCCCGATCGGCACCTGGTACCGCTCGGCGTCTCCGCCGTCGCCGAACCGGACCGCCACCACGGCCAGCAGGCCCAGCGGACCGCCGGACGCGCGCTGGTCGACCAGCTCGGTCAGCCCCTCGACGTCCACGCCCGCGACCGGGCGGCCCTTCCCGCCGAACCAGCGCTGCCACGGCAGCCAGGCGGCCAGGGCGCGCTCCAGCCGCGGCCGCAGCTCGGTCGTGCTCATCGGTGGTCTCCCATGCGGTGGATGGCGAACCAGTAGAAACCGTGACCGGGCAGGGTGAGCCGGTACGGGTCGGCCTCGATCGGCGCGAACACCACGCCGCCGGTCAGCTCCACGGGCAGGCTGCCCGCGAACTCGGCCAGGTCGAACTCGGCCTGCTGCGGGAACCGCGACAGGTTGTTCACGCACAGCACCAGGTCGTCGCCGTGCGACCGCAGGTACGCGAGCACGCTCGGGTTCGCGCAGGTCAGCTCGCTGAACGCGCCGAGCCCGAACGCCGGGTGGGCGCGCCGCACGGCGAGCATCCGCCGCGTCCAGTGCAGCAGCGACGACGTGGTGCTCAGCTGCGCCTCGACGTTCACGCCCTGGTAGCCGTACACCGCGTCGGCGATGGTCGGCAGGTACAGCCGCCCCGGGTCGGCGTGGGAGAACCCGGCGTTGCGGTCCGGGGTCCACTGCATCGGCGTGCGGACGCCGTCGCGGTCGCCGAGCCAGATGTTGTCGCCCATGCCGATCTCGTCGCCGTAGTACAGCACCGGCGAACCCGGCAGCGACAGCAGCAGCGCGGTGAACAGCTCCTGCTGGTTGCGGTCGTTCTCCAGCAGCGGCGCGAGCCTGCGCCGGATGCCGATGTTCGCCTTCATGCGCGGGTCTTTCGCGTACTCCGCGTACATGTAGTCGCGTTCCTCGTCGGTGACCATCTCGAGCGTCAGCTCGTCGTGGTTGCGCAGGAAGATGCCCCACTGCGCGCCCGACGGGATCTCCGGCGTCTGCGCCAGGATCTCCGAGATCGGGATGCGGGACTCGCGCCGAACCGCCATGAAGATGCGCGGCATGAGCGGGAAGTGGAACGCCATGTGGCACTCGTCGCCGCCCACCTCCGGGTCGCCGAAGTACGCCACCACGTCGGCGGGCCACTGGTTCGCCTCGGCCAGCAGCACCCGGCCCGGGTACTCGTCGTCCACCACCTTGCGGCACAGCCTCAGGAACTCGTGCGTGCGCGGCAGGTTCTCGCCGTTCGTGCCCTCCTCCTCGAACAGGTAGGGCACGGCGTCGAGGCGGAAACCGTCGATGCCCAGGTCCAACCAGAACCGCAGGACGTCGAGCATCGCCTCCTGCACGGCCGGGTTCTCGTAGTTCAGGTCCGGCTGGTGGCTGAAGAACCGGTGCCAGTAGAACTGCCCCCGCACCGGGTCGTAGGTCCAGTTCGACGTCTCCGTGTCGACGAAGATGATCCGGGCGTCGGAGTACTTCCGGTCGTCGTCGTTCCAGACGTAGAAGTCGCCGTAAGGTCCCTCGGGGTCCGTGCGCGACGCCTGGAACCACGGGTGCGCGTCGCTGGTGTGGTTCATGACCAGGTCGGTGATCACCCGGATGCCCCGGCTGTGCGCCTCGTCCAGCAGGTGCACGAAGTCCTCGACCGTGCCGAACTCCGGCAGCACCGCCCGGAAGTCGGAGATGTCGTACCCGCCGTCGCGCAACGGCGAGGCGTAGAACGGCGGCAGCCACAGGCAGTCCACCCCCAGCCACTGGAGGTAGTCCAGCTTGGCGGCGAGACCCCGCAGGTCGCCCGTGCCGTCGTCGTCGGCGTCGTTGAAGGCGCGGACCAGCACCTCGTAGAACACCGCCCGCTTGTACCAGTCGTGGTCCACCGGCAGCGGCTGAGCCTTTTTCACGCTTCCCCCACGGACACGATGTGCGCGACCGCGAGCTTCGGGTCGAGCTTGACGTAGTTGGCGGCGCCCCAGTCGAACGCCTCCCCGGTCACCTCGTCGCGACCGCGGAACCGGGCGCCCTCGGGCAGGCCGAGCGCGGCCAGGTCGAGCGTGACGGTGCCCTCCTGCGGCACGTCCGGGTCGAGGGTGACCACGCAGACCACCGCGCGGCCGGTGGCCGGGTCGGTCTTCGAGTAGGCGACCAGCCGGTCGTTGTCGGTGGCGTGGAACCGCAGCGTGCGGAGCTGCCGCAGCGCCGGGTGCGCGCGCCGGATCTCGTTGAGCCTGGTCAGCCACGGCGCGAGGGTGTCGCCGGAGTAGTCGCGCGGCCGCAGCTCGTACTTCTCCGAGTCCAGGTACTCCTCGCTGCCCGGCTTGACCGGCTCGTGCTCGAACAGCTCGTAGCCCGAGTACACGCCCCACGACGGCGACAGGGTCGCCGCCAGCGCCGCGCGCAGCGCGAACATGCCCGGACCGCCCACCTGCAACGACTCGTGCAGGATGTCCGGGGTGTTCACGAACAGGTTCGGCGTGCCCTCGTCGGCGTGCTCGACCAGGCCGCGGCCGAACTCCTCCAGCTCCTCCTTGGCCGTGCGCCAGGTGAAGTAGGTGTAGTGCTGGGTGAAGCCGATCCGGGACAGGCCGTGCAGGCGCGCCGGCCGCGTGAACGACTCGGACAGGAACAGCACGTCCGGGTCGGTCTTCTTGACCTCCCAGATCAGCCAGTGCCAGAAGTCCGGCGGCTTGGTGTGCGGGTTGTCCACCCGGAAGATCCGCACCCCCTGCGCGATCCAGTGCCGCACCACCCGCAGCACCTCGCGGTACAGGCCCTCCGGCTCGTTGTCGAAGTTGAGCGGGTAGATGTCCTCGTAGCGCTTGGGCGGGTTCTCCGCGTACGCGATCGAGCCGTCCGGGCGGCTGGTGAACCACTCCGGGTGCTCGGCCACCCACGGGTGGTCGGGCGCGCACTGGAGCGCCAGGTCCAGCGCCACCTCCAGGCCGTGGTCGTTCGCCCGCGACACGAAGCGCCGGAAGTCCTCCAGCGTGCCCAGCGCCGGGTGCACCGCGTCGTGACCGCCGTCCTTCGAGCCGATGGCCCACGGCGAGCCCACGTCACCGGGCGCGGCGGTGGTGCTGTTGTTGCGGCCCTTGCGGTTCACCTCGCCGATCGGGTGGATCGGCGGCAGGTACAGCACGTCGAACCCCATGTCCGCGACGCGCTTCAGCTCCGCCTCGGCGGTGGCGAACGTGCCGTGCACCGGGTTGCCGTCGGCGTCCACCCCGCCCGTGGAGCGGGGGAACAGCTCGTACCAGGCGGAGAACCGGGCTCGGGGCCGGTCCACCCACACGTGGTGCGGCGCGCCCCTGGTGACCAGCTCCCGCACCGGCCACCGGCGCATGACCTCCTCCACCGCGTCCGACAGCGCCGGCTCCACCCGCCGCGCCAGCCCGTACTCCCGCTCCCGCAGGGTCGCGGCGGCCAGGCGCAGCAGCGGCCGCTCGGCGCGGCGGCGCAGGCGGCGGGCGGCGCGGTCCAGCAACCGCGCCCCCGCCTCCAGGTCGTTGGCCAGGAGCTCGGCGTCCTGCCCGGCGGCCAGCTTCGCCGCCACGGCCCGCCGCCACGTCGTCCACGGGTCGCTCCACGCGTCGACCCGGAACGTCCACCGGCCCTCGCGGTCCGGCACCACCGTGGCGTGCCACCGGTCCAGGCCCGCCTCCGCCGGCGTCATCCGGACCTCGCCGCGCGCACCGCCCGGACCGCGCCACACCACCGTCGCGGCGACCGCGTCGTGGCCCTCCCGCCACACCGTGGCGACCACCGGCACGTGCTCCCCGACCACGGCCTTGGCCGGGTGGCGACCCGAGCTGACCTCGGGGGTGACGTCGTCGACCACCAACCGCCCGCTGCTCACTTCAGCCCTCCCCTCGCTCCTGCCCGTCCCGCTCCGACCCGGTCGCCCGCTCAGCCGAACAGCGCACGCGCGGCCTCCGGCGCGAGCAGCTCGCGCGCCAGGTCCAGCGGGGTGCGGCCGAGGTGGTCGACCAGGTCCGCGCGGGCGCCCGAGGCGAGCAGGACCCTGGCCGCCTCGGTGTTGCCGTGCCGGACCGCGATGTGCAGCGGCGTCTGACCGGTGGTGGCGACCGGCGCGTCGACGATCGACCCCGCGCGCAGCAGCGCGTTGACGACCTCGGCGCTGCCCTGCTCGGCGGCCTTGTGCAGCGCGGTCTGGCCGGAGCGCTCGGTGACCAGCACGTCCGCGCCGCCGCCGAGCAGCGTGCGGACCGTCGTGTCGTCACCGCGGGCGGCGGCCGCCTGGAGCGCGGTCAGGCCGGTGCGCGCGTCGTGGTGGTCCGGGTCGCCGCCGAAGGACAGCAGGTCGCGCACCTCGTCCACGTCACCCGCGACCGCGGCGGCGTGCAGGCGCTCCTCGCGGTCCGCGTTGAAGGCGTTGACCTCGGTGTTCGGGTCGAAGTACACCTTCCAGTGGGTGATCTTGCCCTGCTCGTTGAGGACCACCTTGTGCATGTCCTCGATCTCGAACAACACCTTCGTGCGGGTGTGCCGCCCCTTCGTGTAGACGACCGCGCACGCGGTGTTGCCGTCCACGAACAGGCCGCGCAGGCCGTAGTCCAGCACCTCGGTGGTCTCGGCGCGGACCCGGAACGCCTCGGCCACCTCGTTCAGGCCGACGTGCGTGCCGAGGTACGGGATCACCGCGTTCCACTGGTCCTGCGGCAGCTCCAGCACGATCGACGGCGAGAGCCCCGCCGTGATCGCCTCCATGTCGCCGCGGCCGATGGCGCCGTACCAGTCGTCCACGATCTTCCGGGTGTCCATGCGGATTTCCTTTCAGCGGTGGGGGAATCCCCTGCGCTTCCAGGCTGGCAGCGATCCACACAGGACACGAGGAACCGGGTGCGACTGCGGCAACATGACCAACTGCCGCCCCGACCTGACCAAAAAGCGAAAGGCCCGCCGCATTCGTGAGCGGCGGGCCTCCCGTCTCGGGCAGCTAGCTGTAGCGGCCGATCACGTCCTGGATCAGGCCGTCGCGCACCAGGTACTCGTAGTAGAAGACCTCCTTGCCGCCGTGGCCCGTGTCGTAGTCGTAGTCGACGCGGTAGCGGTCGCCGTTCCAGCTCGTGGCGGTGACCGTGTACCGGCCGCCCGCCTCGATGACCTCGGGCCCGAGGAAGCGGTCCATGATGTCCTGCCGCGACGGGTAGATGCGGCCCACGCTGTCGAAGCGCGCGTCCTCCGCGAACACCGCGGCGACGCCCGCCGCGTCACCCGCGTTGGCCGCCTCCAGGAACCGCTCCGCCAGCTCGGGCGCCGCGGCGCGGTCGGCCTCGGACAAGGGGGCCGCCTCGGTGCCCGCGGCGCTGCCGGCGGTGCTGCCCGCGGTGGTCTGCGGCGTCGTCGCCGCCTCCTGGCCGCCGCACGCGGACACCGCCGCCAGGACTAACGCGGCCAAGCCGATTCGTCGGTGCATGATGGGTTTCCCTCACTAGTTCGGAAAATTCAAGGAATACCCCCTCGGCCCGGAGGTCTGGGGGGACCTC
>NZ_JBHWIE010000003.1:126186-145435 GCF_042732085.1 Actinosynnema sp. NPDC059797 | reverse complement strand
GCCCGGCGGGGCCGGTGCCCCACCGCCCGGGGCGCGCCCGTCATTTCTTGAGCTTGAGCAGCTGGAGGGCCTCGAACAGGTCGTGCGCGACGAGCGCCCGCGTGTCACCCGGCAGCGGCCCGGCGTCCGGCGGCACGAGGGCCTTGGTGTAGCCGAGGCGGGCGGCCTCGGTGAGCCTGCGGCCCACGCCGTTGACGCGGCGCAGCTCGCCCGACAAGCCCACCTCGCCGACCACCACGAGGTCGTGCGGCAGCGGCGTGTCCGTGGCGGCCGAGGCGATCGCCAGCGCCACCGCGAGGTCCACCGCGGGCTCGGTGAGCCGCATTCCGCCGACCGTGGCGGTGAACACGTCCTTGTTGTGCATGGCCATCCGCCCGCGCTTCTCCAGCACGGCCAGCGCCATCGCGACGCGTGCCGAGTCGAGCCCGCTCACCGCCCGCCTGGGTGACGGCAGGTTCGTCGGGGTGACCAGCGCCTGCACCTCGCCCAACAGCGGGCGCTTGCCCTCCACCACCACGGTGACCGCCGTCCCGGTGACGTCCTGGTCGCGGCGGTTGAGGAACAGGCCGGAGGGGTCGGGGACGCCGACGATGCCGTCGTCGCGCAGCTCGAAGCAGCCCACCTCGTCGGCCGCGCCGAAGCGGTTCTTGATACCGCGGACCAGGCGGAGGCTGGAGTGGCGGTCGCCCTCGAACTGGAGGACCACGTCCACCAGGTGCTCCAGCACGCGGGGCCCGGCCACCGAGCCGTCCTTGGTGACGTGGCCCACGAGGACGATCGGCAGCGACCGCTCCTTGGCCACGGCGACCAGCGTCGCGGTGACCGAGCGGACCTGCGTGACGCCGCCGGGCGTGCCGTCCACCTCGGGCGAGGACATGGTCTGCACGGAGTCCACGATCAGCACACCGGGGTCGACCGCCTCGATCTGGCCGATGACCGCGCCCAGGTCGCTCTCCGCGGCCAGGTACATGGCCCCGTGGATGTTCCCGGTCCGCTCGGCGCGCAACCGGACCTGCCCGGCCGACTCCTCGCCGGTGATGTAGAGCGAGGGCGTGCCGGAGTTGGCGGCCCACTGGTAGGCGACCTCCAGCAGCAGCGTCGACTTGCCGACACCCGGCTCGCCGGCCAGCAGCACCACCGCGCCCGGCACGAGGCCGCCGCCGAGGACGCGGTCCAGCTCGTCGACGCCGGTGCGCTTGGCGCGGGCCGACTCGACGTCGACCTCGCCGATGGGGCGGGCGGGCGCGCTGGGCGCACCGGCCACCACCCGGGCGGCGCGGGTGACGCCCCGCTCCTCGACCGTGCCCCAGGCCTGGCACTCGGGGCAGCGACCCACCCACTTGGCCACCTCGTGCCCGCACTCGGCGCACCGGTACGTCGGCCTGGCCACCCGTGCTGTTTTCGCCACGGTGCCGGAGGCTATCCGGCGCCCCCGACAGTTCCGGGTCGGGCCGGTGGGCGGCGGTGGCGGCGGCGGGTGGTGACGGCGGCGGGTGGTGGCGGCGGCGGGTGGTGGCGGCAGTGGGTGGTGGCGGCAGTGGGCGGCAGTGGGCGGCCGCGGTGGTGGCGGTGGGCTGCGGCGGTGGGCGCCGGTCGGAGAGGTGGTCGGAGGGGACGGCCCCGTTGTCCACAGCCGACCGCGTTGTCCACAGCCAACCGCCCGACCTGCGAAATCGTCGGTCCCCACCGGCAAAATAAAAGCAGGGGTCCCTGGGAGGGGACCCCTGCGGAGCATTCAGGCCGCTCGAAGCCTCAGGGGAACCGGGTCGGACTCAACCGGACCGGACCGGACCGCGGCCCGGCTCCGTCCTCGACCCAGTGCGACCCGATGCGCCCCAGAGCGACTCAGTGACCGCCACCGGACTCGGCGGCCGGGCGCGGCTCGGACGTGGCGCCGATCGGCACCTCCAGCGTCAGCTCCCCGGCCTTCTCGAACAGGAACGTCACCAGGATCGTCTGACCGGGGCGCAGCTGCTTGGTCAGCCCCTTCAGCACGATCTTCGCCTGACCGGGCTCGGTCGGGTCGGCCGACGACGGGGTCTTGGTCGCCGTCGTGGGCACGTTGTTGGACTGCGAGGC
The DNA here is from genome assembly GCF_042732085.1 of Actinosynnema sp. NPDC059797. Classification (NCBI taxonomy): domain Bacteria; kingdom Bacillati; phylum Actinomycetota; class Actinomycetes; order Pseudonocardiales; family Pseudonocardiaceae; genus Actinosynnema; species Actinosynnema sp. NPDC059797. The sequence continues at coordinate 143,356 of NZ_JBHWIE010000003.1, read as the reverse complement.
GCTGTCGGCCTTCGTGGTCGTGGTGGCGCTGCTGCCCGAGGTCGGCGTCGACGTGCCGGTGACCGACGGGGCGGAGGACCCGGACGGGGTCCCCGTCACCGACGGCGAGGACGAGCCGGTCCGGCCGGCCGAGGACGTGGTGCTGGAGTGGCCGCCCAGGTCGCCCTCCCCCGCCTCGACCAGGATCGACGAGGCGGGCTCCAGCTCGGTGTCGCCGGTGACCTCGGCGGGCTCCGAGGAGTCGCTGGTCACGGACAGCAACTTGTCGACCTCGCCGCCGTTGTTGGCGATCAGCAGGGCGATGGGCGCGTCCTCGCCCTCCTCGTACAGGCCGTGCTCGGCCGGGAACAGCAGCTGGGCGTCGCGGACCGAGATGAGGCCCACGTCACCGCTCGCGCCGTTCACCGCCGCCACCTGCGTGTCGGTTTGCGTGATCTGCCCTGCGCTGCAACCTGCGGCGACCAAGCCGAGGCCCGCCGCCAGCGCGGCCACGACGGCCAGACGACGAGGCGCTGGGGACTTCTGGTGTGCGCGACCCACGGCTTCTCGGATCCTTCCCGGTCTGCTGACGAGGCGGGTCGCACCGGGTAGAGCACGGCGCGACCACCAGTGAGGGAGCCTAACGGGACGGCGCGGAGTCGGCGGCACGTGGTGCCCCGCAGGGGTGATCACCCGTCCACTGTGGAGCAAGATCGACCTCGGGCGTTGCATGCGACCGGGTGATTTGTCAACCCCCCGCGCGGCCCTGACCAGCGCGAACCGATCTCCGGACGCCGAAGAGGGGATTGCTCGGCGTGTTAGGATGGAGTTAGCGAAAGGGGCAGAGGACACATGGTTTTCAAGGTCGGAGAGACCGTCGTCTACCCGCACCACGGTGCCGCTCTCATCGAAGCAATCGAGACCCGTGTGATCAAGGGCGAGGAGAAGAAGTACCTCGTCCTCAAGGTCGCCCAGGGTGACCTCACGGTCCGCGTCCCCGCCGACAACGCCGAGATCGTGGGCGTGCGCGACGTCGTCGGCCAGGAGGGTCTCGACAAGGTCTTCGAGGTCTTGCGTGCTCCCCACACGGAGGAGCCGACCAACTGGTCCCGGCGGTACAAGGCCAACCTCGAGAAGCTCGCCTCCGGCGACGTGAACAAGGTGGCCGAAGTGGTGCGCGACCTCTGGCGGCGCGAGAAGGATCGCGGTCTGTCCGCTGGTGAGAAGCGGATGCTGGCGAAGGCTCGACAGATACTGGTTAGCGAACTGGCGCTGGCCGAGGGCACCGACGAGGACAAGGCGGAGGTCCTCCTCGACGAGGTCCTCGCCACCGCGTCCTGATCGTTCAAGGGAACAACTCGGGAAGCCGCGAACATGGGTGTGGTCGCGCTCGTGCCCGCGGCGGGCCGGGGTGAGCGGTTGGGCTACGGCATGCCCAAGGCGCTGGTCCCGGTCAACGGCGTTCCGCTGCTCGTGCGTGCGGTGCGCGGCCTGTTCGCGTCCGGCCGCGTTCGGCACGTGGTGATCGCCGCGCCCCCGTCCGATGTGGACACCGTCAGCACCGTCACCGCCCCGTTGGCCCAGGCCGGCGGGGCGGTGCACGTGTTGGCGGGTGGCGCCGAGCGGTCCGACTCGGTCCGCCTGGCGCTGGAGCACGCGCTGCGTGAGATACCCGACACCTCGATCGTCCTGGTCCACGACGCGGCCAGGGCCTTCACCCCGCCCGAGGTGGTGCGGGCGGTGGTGGACGCGGTCGCCGCGGGCAACCCGGCGGTGGTCCCGGTGCTGCCGGTGGCGGACACGGTGAAGCAGGTCGACGCCCGCGGCGTGGTGGTCGCCACACCCGATCGGGCGGCTTTGCGGGTGGTGCAGACGCCCCAGGGCTTCGACGCGCGCGTGCTGCTGCGGGCGCACGAGTCGGGCCTGCACGCGACCGACGACGCGGGCCTGGTGGAACGGCTGGGCGTGCCGGTCGTCACGGTGCCCGGCCACCAGGACGCCATGAAGATCACCACGAAGTTCGACCTGGCGGTCGCCGAGGCGCTGCTGACCGGGTCAGGCGGAGGAGCAGCACGGTGACGACCCCCTCGATCCCCCGGGTGGGCATCGGCACGGACGTCCACCAGGTCGAGGCGGGCCGCGAGTGCTGGCTGGTCGGGCTGCGCTGGGAGGGCGCGGACGGCTGCGCCGGGCACTCGGATGGCGACGTGGCCGCGCACGCGCTGTGCGACGCGCTGCTGTCGGCGGCGGGCCTGGGCGACCTGGGCGCGGTGTTCGGCACGAGCGACCCGCGGTGGTCCGGGCGGCACGGGGTGGACTTCCTCGCCGAGGTGCGCCGGCTGCTGACCGAGGCCGGCTACCGGGTGGGCAACGCCGCGGTGCAGGTCATCGGCAACGCGCCCAAGGTCGGCAAGCGCCGCGCGGAGGCGCAGGAGGTGCTGTCGGCGGCGGTCGGCGGGCCGGTGTCGGTGAGCGGCACGACGACGGACGGCCTCGGCCTGACCGGGCGCGGCGAGGGCATCGCCGCCGTGGCGACCGCGCTGCTGGTCCCGCTGGACGCCTGACCCGCGGCTCCGGTCCCCCGATCCGCGTCCCCGACCCGCAGCCCCCGACCCGCAGCCCCCGACCCGCAGCAACCTGACCCGCAGCCCTCCGACCCGCGGCTCCCAACCCCCGGGCGCGTGGTTCCCGGCCCCTGGACGCGCGGTCCCCGGCCAGTACTGTGATCCGCATGGCGGTCACCCTCAGCCCGGTCACGCGTGCGCTCGTCGACGCGCCCAACTTCGCCGTGCTGGCGACGACGAACCCGGACGGCAGCCCGCAGACCTCGGTCGTGTGGGTCACCCGTGACGGTGACGACCTGCTGTTCTCCACGCTGCGCAACAGGGCGAAGGCGCGGAACCTCGCCCGCGACCCGCGGGCCAGCGTGAGCATCTGGAGCGGCGACGACCCGCAGGTGTACGCCGAGGTCCGCGGCACCGTGGCGATCACCGGGGACGTCGACCGCCGGCTGGCCAACGAGCTGTCGCACAAGTACGACGGCCAGGACTTCCCGCAGGACCTGCCGGGCCGGGAGCGCGTGGTGCTGCGGCTGACGCCGACCAAGGTGACCGGCAACGCGGTCTAGCGGCGTACCGGCCGGTGAGCCTGGTCTCGGTTGCCCCCACGTGTGGTCCAGACCTCGTAACGTGACCGGGTGACCATCCGCGCCGTCCTCTTCGACTTCTCGGGCACCCTGTTCCGGCTGGAGCACGACTCGCTCGCCGGGCACGACGGGCTGATGCGCGCGCTCACCGCGCCGGTCGGCGTGGCCGACGGGCTCGACGTCGACGAGGCGGAGTGGGAGCGCCGCGACCTCGACCCGGTGGCGCACCGCGAGCTGCACCTCGCCGTGCTCGCCAAGGCCGGCGCGGCCGACCCGACCGCGTTCTACGAGAACCTGCTCAGCCCGGCGTTCTGGCAGCCCTACCCGGACACGGCGCACGCGCTCGGCACCGAGCTGCCCACCGCCGTGGTGAGCAACATCGCGTGGGACATCCGCACCGTCTTCGCACGTCACGGCGTCGAGCACCGGGTGGACGAGTACGTGCTGTCCTACCAGGAGGGTTTCGCCAAGCCCGACCCGAAGCTGTTCCGGATCGCCTGCGACCGGCTCGGGGTGCACCCGGGCGAGGCGCTGATGGTCGGCGACAGCCCCGAGGCCGACGGCGGCGCGGCGGCGATCGGGTGCGCGGTGGAGATCGTGGACCCGCTGCCGACGGCCGCCCGTCCGGACGCGCTCCTGCGGGCGCTCCGCAAGCACATCTGACCGGCCGATTCAATACCCCCTGGCCAACGCCCGTACCATTCGCGTGTGAGCCTCCACCTCTTCGACACCGCGACCCGGTCCATGCGGGAGTTCGTCCCGCAGGTCAGCGGAACGGCGTCGATCTACGTCTGTGGGGCCACCGTGCAGGGCGTTCCGCACATCGGCCACGTGCGCAGCGGCCTGAACTTCGACGTGCTGCGCCGCTGGCTGGCCCGTGACGGCTCGACCGTCCACCTGGTGCGCAACGTCACCGACATCGACGACAAGATCCTGGCCAAGGCGGCCGAGCACGGCGCGGCCTGGTGGGACTGGGCGTACCGGCACGAGCGGGCGTTCGAGACCGCCTACGACGCGCTGGGCTGCCTGCCGCCGTCGTACGCGCCGCGCGCCACCGGGCACGTGACGCAGATGGTCGAGCTGATGGAGCGGCTGATCGAGAAGGGCCACGCGTACGCCGCGGAGGGCGACGTGTACTTCTCGGTGACCTCGTTCCCCGAGTACGGCGCGCTGTCCGGGCAGAGGCTGGACGAGGTGTCGCAGGGCGAGTCGGCGAACACCTGCAAGCGCGACCCGCGCGACTTCACGCTGTGGAAGGCCGCCAAGCCGGGTGAGCCGTCGTGGCCGACGCCGTGGGGCCCCGGGCGGCCGGGCTGGCACCTGGAGTGCTCGGCGATGGCGACCGCGTACCTGGGCGGCACGTTCGACATCCACGGCGGCGGCATCGACCTGATCTTCCCGCACCACGAGAACGAGCAGGCGCAGTCGCGCGCGGCCGGCGACGGGTTCGCGCGCTACTGGATGCACAACGCTTGGGTGACGCTCAGCGGCGAGAAGATGTCGAAGTCGCTGGGCAACACCGTGGCCATCCCGGTGATGCTGGAGAAGGTGCGCGCGCCCGAGCTGCGCTACTACCTCGTGGGGCCGCACTACCGGTCGCACATCGAGTACTCGCCGGAGGCGCTGGACGAGTCGGTGTCGGCGTACCGGCGGATCGAGTCGTTCCTGCGGCGCGTGGTCGAGCGGACCGGTGCCGTGGAGGGCACGGGCGAGCTGTCGGAGCAGTTCGTGGCCGCGATGGACGACGACATCAGCACGCCGGGCGCGCTGGCCGCCATCCACCGGCGGGTGCGCGAGGGCAACACGGCGCTGGAGTCGGGCGACGACGCGGGCGCCCGCGCGGCGGCCGGGTCGGTGCGGGCGATGACCGACCTGCTCGGCCTCGACCCGCTGTCGCCGCTGTGGCACGACGCGTCGTCCTCCGGGGGCGGCGCCACCGGTCAGGCGCTGGGCGTGCTGGTGGACCGGCTGCTGGAGGAACGGCAGCGGGCCCGCGGTGAGCGGGACTTCGCGCGGGCGGACGCGTTGCGCGACCACCTGCTCCTGGCCGGGATCGCCGTCGAGGACACCCCCGACGGTCCAAAATGGACGTTGAAGGACGACTGAGCTCGTGGCTGGTAACTCCAAGCGCCGGGGCGCGATGCGCAAGCCCGGTTCCAAGAAGGGCGCGGTCGTCGGGTCCGGCGGGCAGAGGTCCAAGGGGCTCCAGGGCAAGGGGCCCACGCCCAAGGCGGCGGACCGCCCCAACCACCCGGCGCACCGGCGGGCGAACGCGGCGGCGAAGGCCGAGCAGCAGCGGGCGCAGCGGCGCAAGGCGGCCGAGAGCGCGCCGGAGATCGTGGCCGGGCGCAACCCGGTGGTCGAGTGCCTGCGGGCGGAGATCCCGGCGACGGCGCTGTACGTGGCGCTGGGCGTCGAGACGGACGACCGGGTCACCGAGGCGGTGCAGATCGCGGCGTCGCGCGGCATCTCCGTGCTGGAGGTGCAGCGCGGCGAGCTGGACCGCATCACCGGCGGGGCGATGCACCAGGGCCTCGGGCTCCAGGTGCCGCCGTACGAGTACGCCGACCCGCGCGAGCTGCTGGAGCTCGCCCACCAGTCGGGCAACCCGCCGCTGCTGGTGGCGCTGGACGGCGTGACCGACCCGCGCAACCTGGGCGCCGTGGTGCGGTCGGCGGCGGCGTTCGGGGCGCACGGGGTCGTGCTGCCGCAGCGCCGGTCGGCGAGCGTCACGGCGGTGGCGTGGCGGACGAGCGCGGGCACGGCGGCGCGGCTGCCGATCGCGATCGCCACGAACCTGACCCGGCAGCTCAAGGAGTGGGCCGACGCGGGGCTGATGATCGTGGGCCTGGACGCGGACGGCACGGTCGACGTGGACGGGCTCGACCTGGCGACCGGCCCGCTGGTCGTCGTGGTCGGCTCCGAGGGGCGCGGCCTGTCCCGCCTGGTGCGCGAGACGTGCGACCAGACGGTGTCCATCCCGATGGCGCCGGGCGTGGAATCCCTGAACGCCTCCGTGGCCGCCGGCGTGGTCCTGGCCGAGGTGGCCCGCCGCCGCCGCCAAGCCACCCGCGCCTGACCCGCCCCGAACGCGCAACTCACCCGACCCGAACGTACGACTCGCGCGACCTGAACGTACGACTCGCGCGAGTCGTACGTTCAGGTCGGCCGTGTCGTACGTTCAGGACCCCCGAGTTCTGCGTTCAGGACCGCCGGTGTTGATCTTGGTGGTCGAGTGGCTGGTGTGACGTGGGCGGTTTTGCCCCCGAGCGTCGGGGCGGCCGTTAGAGTTTGCGGCGATGTCCTTCGCCACGCCCCTCTTCCTGTGGTTCTTCCTGCCGGTCGTGCTCGCGGCAGTCCTCGTCGCACCCAGGAACCGGCGCAACGTCGTGGTCGCCGTGGCGAGCCTGCTGTTCTACGTGTCCGGCGCGGGCGGCACGACGCTGCTGCTGCTCGGGTGCATGGTGGTCAACTACCTGGCCGGCCTGCGGCTGGAGCCCGGCAGCCGGGGTGACCGGCGGCTGGTGCTGGTCGGCACGGTCGTGGTCGACCTGGCGGTGCTGCTGGTCTGGAAGTACGCCGGGTTCGCCACGCAGCAGCTGCACGACATCGCCTCGGTGGTGGGCGCCGACCTGCCGGTGGTGGAGCTGGCGCTGCCGATCGGCATCTCCTTCTACACGTTCCACCACATCTCGTACGTGGTGGACGTCTACCGCGGCGAACGCCCGGCGCTGCGCGACCCGGTCGCGTTCGTCACCTACATCGCGATGTTCCCCCAGCTCGTCGCGGGTCCGATCGTGCGGTTCCGGGAGATCTCCGACCAGCTCCCGCAGCCCCGCACGCACCGCCTGGACGACATCGCCGCGGGCTTCCCCCGGTTCGCCCTGGGCCTGTGCAAGAAGGTGATCATCGCCGACTCGCTGGCCCCAGTGGTGGACGCCTGCTTCGCCACCCCGGCGGACCAGATGACCACGGCGATCGCGTGGCTGGGCGCGATCGGCTACACGCTCCAGCTGTACTTCGACTTCTCCGGCTACTCCGACATGGCGATCGGGCTGGGCCGGATGCTGGGCTTCCGGCTGCCGGAGAACTTCGCGCGCCCGTACTCGTCGGTGACCGTCACGGAGTTCTGGCGGCGGTGGCACATGTCGCTGTCCCGCTGGTTCCGCGACTACGTCTACATCCCGCTGGGCGGCAACCGCGGCGGCGCCCTCCAGACCTACCGGAACCTGTCGATCGTTTTCGTGCTCACCGGTTTCTGGCACGGCGCGAACTGGACGTTCCTGGTTTGGGGCGTGTTCCACGGCGCGCTGCTGGTCGTGGAGCGCCGATTCGGGTGGGAATCCGCGCCCGAAGCGACGGCGGCACGAATTGCCCGCAGGGTCTTGACAACCGCGCTGGTCGTTATCGGCTGGGTCTTCTTCCGGTCGCCGGACCTCGGCACGGCGTTCACAATCATCGGCCACCTCCTGCTGCCGGATTTCGACGGCCTGACCGAAGCCGTGAGCGCGGCGGCGACCAATCAGCGCATTGTTCTGCTCCTGGTGGCACTGGTGGTCGTCGTTATGCCGAGCGAACCCGTGACGGGTCCCTACCTGGAGTCCTCTCGCGCGAAGATCGCCAAAGCCGCTAGGGTGTCGCTGATGACGGTCGGTGTGGCCTACGCGGCGGTCCTGGTCGCGAGCGGCACCTTCAGCCCGTTCCTGTACTACCAGTTCTGAAGATCGACTAGACCGGGGCTCGCCGAACAATTGCCCGCCGGCGGCGCCGAACCGGACCGGCGTCCGGCGGGAACGCGCTGGACCGGTCGGCCCAGCGGTGGCCGACCCAATGGAGGCGTGCCTCGACGCACCGTAGGCGAGGATTGCCCGAGCGGGTCACCTACGGTCAACTGTCAAGAATAAGTACCCGGTTTTTCGCCATTGTAACTACTTTATGTAACCGACCTGCTCCGTTCGGGTACACACTGTGGTAGGACAGAGATTGCAGATCCGGCAGCTTCTACCGTGCTAACCGAGGGAATTGTTACTTCGGGTGGGGGTAACGTGACTCACTCATCGGGGCCGACCGACCTGGAGCACTCGTGACTTCCGGGGGAACCATCCGCGCGCTCGTGGGCAACCGCGAGTTCCGCGGCATGTGGATCGGCTCGACGGTGTCCACCGCAGGCGACCAGCTCGCGGCCGTGGCGTTGTCCTTCCTGGTGTTCGAACGGACCCAGTCGGCCGCCTGGACGGCGCTCACCTGGTCGTTGACGCTGTTCCCGCCGCTGATCTCCGGTCCGCTGCTGGGCTGGGTCGCCGACCGGTTCCCCCGCCGCACCGTGATGGTGACCTGCGCGTGGCTCCAGGCCGCCCTGATGGCGCTCATGGCGGTGCCCGACGTGCCGCTGTGGCTCATGGTCGTGCTGCTGGTCGTGGTCCTGATGATCTCCACGCCGTTCCTGGCCGCCCAGGAGGCGAGCCTGCCGACCGTGCTCCCGGAGAAGCGCTACGACGACGGCGTGGCGCTGTTCGGCACGTCGGTGGACGTCGCGCAGATGGTGGGCCTGGCCGCGGCGGGCTTCCTGGTGACCAACACCGACCCGCGGCTGGCGCTGGCGATCAACGCGGCGACGTTCGTGTGGGTGGCGGTCCTGGTGCAGCTGTCGGTGCGGCACCGGCCGGCCGCGGACCCGCTGGGCTCGCATCGGGACCCCGAAGGTCCCAAGGGCGCGTTCACGCTGCTGGTCACCGAACCGCGGCTGCGCAGCCTGATGGGCATGCGCCTGCTGGCCGGGCTCGCCATGGTCCCCGAGGGGCTGGCCGTGCCCCTGGCGGCGAGCCTGGACGCCGTGTGGGCGGTCGGCCTGATCCTGGCCATCGAGCCCGCGGCCAACGTCCTGGGCGTGGCGGTGCTCTTCCGACTGGTGCGGGATCCCGCGAAGCGCGAGCGGCTGATCGGCCCGCTCGCCATCCTGTCCCTGGCCCCGCTGGCCATGTTCGCGCTGAACCCGAACCTGACCTGGACCATCGTGCTGCTGGTCATCGCCGGTATGGCCGGTGCGTACCACACGCCGGCGCGGGCGGCGTGGATGCGCATCCTGCCCGACGCCTACCGCGGCAGGGCGTACGGCATCGGGCGGGCGGCGCTGCGGTCGTCGCAGGGCGGCGGCATGGCCGTGGCCGGCGTGGTGGCGCACTCGCTCGGGTCGGTGACCGCGACCATCGCGGGCGCGGGCGGCATCGGGCTACTGCTCGCGACGCAGGCGACCGTAGCCTGGCGTCGAGCGCGGAACCGGAACGACCCGAAGGCGGTGGCGATCTGAAACGGAGTCATCACATATCGCGATTGTCAAACATGAAGGGCCCCTCGGCTGCGGCCCGCTAGGCAGCGGGCACGTACGGTGAACGTTCGGTCCGGGTGGAGGGAAAGGTGGATCACATGTCGCGGTTGCGCATGGCGGACACCTCCTCGGAACGCGTCCCGGGCACCGGCGCACTGCTGCGAACGGCGTTCGCCACGTGGCGCCGCGCAGAGGGTAGGGGGTCGTGGTGAAGAACAGTTTGACTGACCGGAAGGCCCCTGGGGCAGTCGGCTGGACCTCGATTCGCAACTGGGACCTGTGGTCGTTGCGACCCGCCGCACTGGCCTACTTCCTGGTCGTCGAATCGGCCGTAGCCGCTGCCGCCATTTGGTTGCTGACCACGCTCAATGCGGTTCAGGACGCCGATTGGCTGCGGTTCGCCGCGGTGATGTTCGCCATCACCGTCCACCTGATGGTCGTGTGGCGAGCCGAGGAATCGCGTCGCGACGAATCGGCCGGACCGCACATCGACCTCACGTCCGTGTGGACTTTCGCCGCCGCCATCGCGCTGCCCGGCGCGCTGGCCGTGCTCGCCACGATCTGGATGCGCATCCTGATCCAGCCGATCGCGCGGCGGCAGCCGCACCGGTTCATGTTCTCCTCCGCGAGCATCCTCGGCGGCACCATGCTGGCGTGGGCCGTGGTGCACCTGTCCGGCGTGTCGCTCGGCTCGACCGGCCGGGTGGTGCCCGACCTCGGCCTCGTGCTGGTGCTGATCGCCGCCGCGGTGGTCAACTGGGGCGCGCAGGGCATGAACATCGCGATCGCGCTGAAGATCGTCACCCCGCACACCCGGATCAAGGAGTTCCTGGGCTCGCGGGCGGACAACATGCTGGAGCTGTCCACGCTCGGCGCGGGCGTCATGCTCGGCATGCTGATGACCACGCACTGGGTGGGCCCGCTGCTGCTGGTGTTCCCGGTGATCCTGGTCAACTCGCTGCTCTACCACGCCGCCGAGCGGCGGGCCCACCTGGAGCGGCTGCTGCGCGAGCAGCAGCAGCTGCACGCCCGGCTCACCGAGGACGCGCACACCGACTACCGGACCGGCCTGCTCAACACCAACGGCCTGGCCGAGTACGCCACCCGGCTCACCGAGCGCTGCCGGCACGACGGCAAGCCGGTGACCGTGCTCGCCATCGACCTCGACCACTTCAAGCGGATCAATGACACCTGGGGCCACCCGGCGGGCAATGCCGTGCTGGCCGAGGTGGGCCGGATCCTGCGGGAGAAGCTGCGGCCGGGCGACGTGGCCGGGCGCGACGGCGGCGAGGAGTTCGTCGTGGTGCTCGCCGACACCGGCCTCGCGCAGGGCACCGCCATAGCGGAACGGGTGCGCGAGGCGATCGGCGAGATGTCCGTGGTGACCACCGACAAGCACCGGAACACGGTCACCCTGCGGGGCCGGAACCTGCCGCTGACGGGCGGCGACCAGGACGTGCGGGCCATCTCCGCGTCGATCGGCGTGGCCGTGCTGCCCGAGCACGGCGAGCACCTCGCCGACGCCCAGCACTGCGCCGACGCCGCGCTCTACACGGCCAAGGAGAACGGCCGCAACCAGGTGCGCGTGGCCGCGGGCGAGGTCAGGCTGCTGCCCGCGCCCCGGCTGGACCAGCCGGTGGGCGAAGCGCAGGCCGAGGTCACGCGCACGGCCTGACCCGGCCGGCGCCCGACCTGCCGCGACTCGCGCCCGGTCCGCGCCGAACCGCGTACGACCTGCCCGGGCCCATGCCCGACCTGCCCCGACCCGCGCCCGGACACACCCGAGGGCGCGGTCAGCCCCCCTTCCGGAGGGCTTGCCGCGCGTACGCCCGCACGTCAGCGTCGGAGTCATGGAGCGCTCGTTCCAGCGCGATCACCACCTCGGGCCTAGCGGCCCAGCCGTGGAGTACCCGCACCGCGGCTTTTCTAACATCGAGATTCGGATCCTCCAGCAAACCGACCACTGCGCCCGGGTCCCCGATCGCCCACGCCGCGCCCACGCGCACCCGCCACTCCGGGTCGGCCAGCGCCGCGGCGGCCGGGTCGCGCAGCTCGGCGAAGCCCGCGCCGGACTCCAGGGCGGCGGCCCGCACCAGCGGGTCCGGGTCGCGCGCGAGCCGCAGCAGCACGTCCGGCCGGGCGCGCAGCGAGCCGAGGCCCTTCGCGGTCAGCACGCGCAGCTCGCGCTCCGGGTCGTCGGCCGCCGCCGCCAGCGCGTCGGCCGCCCGCACGGCCACCAGGCCGCGCACCGCGGCGGCCCGCACCGCCGGCGCCGGGTCGGCCAGCGCGGCCGCGTAGCCCGCCTCCGAACCCAGCTTCAGCGCCCACAGCACCTCCAGCGCCGAGGCCCGCTCGGGCGACCGCTCCAGGGCCTCCCGCAGCTCCTCGCTCGGCGGCACCACCTCCACCAGCTCCCGCAGGCCCGCGCCCGCCGCCTCCCGCACCGACGCGTCCCCGTCGCCCATGGCCTCCACCAGCGCGAACTCCACGCCGGCGGGCACCACCTCGGTCAGCAGCGCCACCGCCGCCCGCCGCACGCCCGGGTCGGCGTCCCGCAGGTACGGGGTGACCGCGGCCAGCTCGGGCCTGCTGTCGGTGAGCGCCAGCACCTCCAGCAGCCGGGGCGAGTCCACGTGCCGCCGCTCGGGCGCCGCGGCCCGCGCGCCCGCCACCCGCACCGAGTGCCCGGCCAGCACCTCCACCTCCCCCGGCGGCGGGGTGAACCCGTCCACCGGCACCAGGTACGGGTGCACGGGCCGCTTCACGAACTCCGTCCGCCCGTCCGCGCCCTTGCGCACGTTGAGGTGGTGGAACCAGCTCTCGTCGTCGCGCTCCGGCACGTCCACGCGGTCGTGGTAGAGGCCCCAGCGGCTCTCGGTCCGCACCAGCGACGCGTGGGCGGCCAGCTCGGCGCAGTCCCGGATGAACGTCACCTCGGCGCACCGCATCAGCTCGTGCGGCGTGCGCGCGCCCATGGCCTCGACCTCGGCGGTCATCCTGGTGAACGTCTCCAGCGCCAGCTCCAGCTTCGTGCCGCTCTTGGGCGGCGCCACGTAGTCGTTGACGAAGCGCCGCAGCTTGTACTCCACCTGAGGCTGGGGCGGGCCCTCCGGGTTGCGCAGCGGCCGGTAGACCAGCTCGTGCGCCTCCGCCACCTGCTCCTCCGGCAGCGGCACGAGCGGCCCGCGGTGCTCGGCCGCGTGCGCGCCCGCGAGGTCGCCGAACACGAACGCGCCGAGCATGTAGTTGTGCGGCACGCACGCCAGGTCGCCCGCCGCGTACAGGCCGGGCACGGTGGTCAGGCCGTTCTCGTCGACCCACACGCCGCTGGCCGAGTGGCCGCCGCACAGGCCGATCTCGGAGATGTGCATCTCCACGTCGTGGGTGCGGTAGTCGCGGCCGCGGCCGGCGTGGAACGTGCCGCGGGTGGGCCGCTCCGTGGTGTGCAGGATCGTCTCCAGCGCCGAGACCGACTCCTCGGGCAGGTGGGTGGTCCTGAGGTAGACGGGGCCGCGCGGCGAGGCGATCTCGGCGGCCACCTCGGCCATCATCTGCCCGGACCAGTAGTCGCAGTCGACGAACCGCTCGCCCAGCGAGTTGACCTGGTAGGCGCCGAACGGGTTGCCGACGTAGGCGCACGCGGGCCCGTTGTAGTCCTTGATCAGCGGGTTGACCTGGAAGCACTCCAGGCCGGACAGCTCGGCGCCCGCGTGGTAGGCCATCGAGTGGCCGTCGCCCGCGTTGGTGGGGTTCTCGTAGGTGCCGTAGAGGTAGCCGCTGGCGGGCAGGCCGAGCCGCCCGCACGCGCCCGTGGCCAGCACGACCGCGCCCGCCGAGACGACCACGAACTCGCCGGTGCGGGTGTTGAACCCGGCCGCGCCGACGGCCCGGCCGCCCGAGACGAGCACGCGCACCGGCATGACCCGGTTCTCGATGGTGACGCGCTCGCGCATCCGGCGTTCCCGCAGCACCCGGTAGAGCACCTTCTTGACGTCCTTGCCCTCCGGCATGGGCAGCACGTAGCTGCCGGACCGGTGGACCTGCCGGACGTGGTACTCGCCCGCCTCGTCCTTCTCGAACTTCACCCCGTAGCGCTCCAGCCGCCGCACCATGTCGTGGCCGCGGGTGGCGGTCCGGAACACGGTGCGCTGGTCGACGATGCCGTCGTTGGCGCGGGTGATCTCGGCGACGTAGTCCTCCGGGGTCGCCTTGCCGGGGATGACCGCGTTGTTCACCCCGTCCATGCCCATGGCCAGCGCGCCCGAGTGCCGGACGTGGGCCTTCTCCAGCAGCAGCACGTCGCGGCCGTGCTCGGCGGCGGTGATGGCGGCCATCGAGCCCGCCGTGCCGCCGCCGATCACCAGCACGTCGCAGGACAGCTCGACCCGCTCCGCGAGCGGCGGGGCTTGGAAGCCGGTCATCCCCTCACCGCCGCCAGGATCGCCTCGCGCCGCACGTCGACCTCGCCCGCGCCCAGCACGACCACCCGGTCGCCCAGCCGCACGGCCTCGTCCACGTCGTGCGTCACGAAGATCGTCGTCGTCCCCGTCTCCCGCAGCACCTCGACCACCAACTCCCGCATCGCCGACCGGGTCTGCGCGTCCAGCGCGCCGAACGGCTCGTCCATCAACACCAGCTTCGGCGCCTGCGCGAGCGTGCGGGCCAGCTGCACGCGCTGCCGCATGCCGCCGGACAGCTCGCGCGGCAGGTACCGCTCGAACCCGGCCAGGCCGACCCTGGCCAGCCACTCCCGCGCCCGCTCGCGCCGCTCCGCCCGGCCCGCGCCGCCCAGCGCCAGGGGCAGCTCCACGTTGCGCTGGGCGGTGCGCCACGGCAGCAGGCCGTCGTCCTGGAACACCACGGCCCGGTCCCGCGAGGCGCCGCGCACCGGCTCGCCGTCCACCAGCACCCGGCCGGACGTGATCGGCAGCAGCCCCGCCACCGCGCGCAGCAGCGTCGACTTGCCGCACCCCGAGGGCCCGGCGACGACCACCAGCTCACCGGGCGCCACGGCCAGGTCGAGCCCGTCCAGCACGGGCGTGCGGCCGTAGCCCGCGGTCAGCCCCTCGATCACCACGCTCACGTCCTCGCCTCCCTCGGGAGCCAGCGGGTGGCGCGGCGGCCCAGCAGCTCCACCGCCGCCGAGGTGAGCCAGCCGAGCAGGCCGATGGTGACCATGCCGACGACCACGCCCGGGTAGTCCACGACCGTGTAGGCCTGCCAGGTCCGGTAGCCGACGCCGAACTGGCCGGAGATCATCTCGGCGGAGATCACGCAGATCCACGACACGCCGACGCCGACCGACAGGCCGCCGAACACGCCGGGCAGCGTGCCCGGCAGCACGACCTTCAGCAGCACCTGCCGCCGACCGCCGCCCATGGTGCGGATCGCGTCCTCCCAGATGGTCGGCAGCGCCCGCACCGCGTGCCTGGTGCTGACCAGGATCGGGAAGAACGCGGCGACGAAGGTGATGAACACGATGCCCTGCTCGTCGGTGGGGAACAGCAGGATCGCGACCGGCACCAGCGCGATCGCCGGTATCGGCCGCGCCACCTCCAGCAGCGGCCCGAGCAGGTCGCCCAGCAGCCGCGACCGCGCCACCGCCACGCCCAGCGCGGTGCCCAGCAGCGCCGCCAGCGAGAACCCGGCCGCGATGCGGCCCAGGCTGCTCGCGAGGTCCTGGTGGAACTCGGGCAGCGCCACCTGCCGCGCGAACCGCTCGGCGACCTCCACCACGGTCGGGAGCTGGTCGAACCGCAGCCAGAACCGCGTGCCGGTGGCGGTGAGCACCTGCCACAGCAGCAGACCGGCGGCCAGCGAGGACAGCCGCAACACCCAGCGCCCCGGCATCACGCCACCACCGCGTCCAGCGCCTGCGCGAACGTCAGCACCTCGCCGTGCCGCTCGGCGGCGGCCTCGGTGGTGAACGGCAGCAGCCGGCCGCCCTCCCGCACCCAGAACGCGTGCTCGGCGAACCAGCGCGTGCCGGTCTCGGCGTCCGGGACGTAGGCCGCGCGCAGCTCCCCGCCCGTGGCCTCGACCAGCTTGAGCAGGCACTCCGGGGTGGACGCGGGCCTGGTGCCCGCCTCGCCCTCGAACCACGCCTCGCTCGCCGTGGCCGGGTCGGACACCTCGACGCCGCACGCGGTGTCCGTGCCGGTGATCCGGGCCGGGTTGGCGGTGTCCTCGGTGCCCTCGAAGACCTCCCCGAGCGGGCCGTCGTCGATGAACCGGTCCACGTCCAGCTCGTCGATGTTCCCGATCGACTTCAGGAGCGGCACGTCGTCGCGCAGCGCCTGCCGGAGCACGGACTTCAGCGACAGGTCGAACGTGGCGATGCCGTTCGGCCCGTTGTAGAGGTACACGACCTCGGCGGGCAGGCCGGTCGCCCGCGCCACGCTCTCCGCCGCCGCCAGCGGGTTGGCGTGCAGGTACCGGGTCGCGTCGAGCTGGGCCCGCAGGAACTCCCGGAGCACGTCGGGCTGGGCGGTGGCGAAGGGCTTGCGCACGACCACGCCGTGCAGCGTCGGGAAGTTCAGCGCCGCGCCGTCGTAGAGCAGCTTGGCCTGGCCGGCGAACACGAGCTGGCCGGGCCAGGCGACGAACTGCGACAGCGCGTCCACGCCGCCGCCCTGGAGCGCCGACGCGCCCACCGACGGCTGGTGGTTCTCCACCGTCACCTCGGTGCCGTTCAGGGCGCGGACGAGCGTGCCGTGGCCGGCGGAGCCGACGCTGGCGGACACCTTGCGGCCCGCCAGGTCGGCCAGGGTCCTGGCGGTCGAGTCGGGGCGGACCACGACCATGTTGAGGGCGCCGCGCGCGTTGTAGCCGGTGACCGAGACCATCCGGGTGCCCTCGTCGCCCTGGTCCTGGGTGCGCGAGCCGTTGATGAGCAGCGGGTAGTCGCCCATCGACCCGATGTCGATCTTCCCGGCGATCATCTGGGCGGTGATCGGCGCGCCCGTGTCGTAGTCCTGCCAGGTCACCTCGTACTTCTTGCCGGTGCGGCGGCCCAGGTCCTCGAGGCGCCGCTCGAAGTGGCCGAGTTCGCGGAGCAGGGTGCCCGCGGTGACGGTGTTGATCGTCTTGGACTGGTAGCCGACGACCACGGGCACGGTGTCGCCCGCGGCGGAGCCGGTGCCGCAGCCGGTGGCGGCGAGCAGCACGGCGACGGCGATCGGTGCGCGCATCGGACGCCCCCTCACCGCAGCAGGTAGGGCATGTTGACCTGGACCGCGCCCGTGGGGCAGCGCGCGGCGCACGGACCGCAGTACCAGCACTCGTCCACGTGCATGTAGGCCTTGTCGGTGTCGGGGTGAATGGCCAGCGAGTCGAGCGGGCACATGTCCACGCACAGCCGGCAGCCGGTGATGCAGAGGGATTCGTCGATCGTCACCGGGACGTCGACGCGGTTGTTCGCCAGAGCCATCGGTGCAACTCCGTGGGTTCGGGGCAGGGGTTTTTCGGGCAGGGCGAAGCGCCCGAGTGGGGGAATTCGGGGAGGTCAAGCCGAGTCGCGAGGCCGCGTCGGTCGTTCGGGACTCATTTCCCGGCGATCACGCTCTTCGATCGTCGGGGAATCAGGCGCGAACGACCGACTTCCAGGCGGCCGAGCCCGCCCCCCCCCCGGGGGGCCCAATAAAACAAACACGGCGGCGTGGCCGCCGCCCTCCACGTGGAAGCCCAAAAACCCCCCCCCCAAAACCTCCACCACCGCCACA